>JAFZIG010000009.1 GCA_017554485.1 Acidaminococcaceae bacterium
CTGCCGCTGACAACTTGCCGCTGGTAGTTACGTTACCTTTTGCTGTGGCTTCGATGTCACCTGTTTCTGCAGTGACAGTAGAATTTGCAGTGATTGCTCCTTCCTCACTTGTCAATGTAACATTCTTCTTTGCCTGTACTGCGTCATCAGTAGTAATATCTTGTTTAGCGTTAATACTTACATTCTCTTCTTCCGCTGTTACAGCGCCTTTAGTCTGTACTGTACCGTCCGTACTGGTAATAACTACGTTCTTGTTTGCTGTTACTGCTTTGGCTGTGGTCACTGCATTCTTTGCTGTTGCTGTTACATCACCTGCTGTAGAAGTTACTGCGCCGTCCACTGTTATGCTGCCTGCTTCAGCACTCAACGCTACATCATTCTTCGCAGTCGCTTCTGCTCCTACTCCAATGTTGCCTGCATCGGAAGTAACGGTGATTGCTCCGCCTGCTGCTGACAACGTACCTTTAGTTGTTACATTACCCTTCGCTGTGGCTTCAATGTCTCCTTCTGTAGAAGTTACAGTAGAATCGGTAGTAATTGCACCCTCTTTGCTCAACAACGATATGTTGTTTTTCGCAGTCGCTTCTGCACCGACTTTTACATCACCTGCATCGGAAGTAACGGTGATTGCTCCGCCTACCGCTGACAACGCACCACCCGTCGTTACATTGCCTTTTGCTGTGGCTTCAATGTCTCCTGTTTCTGCGGTGACAGTCGAATCAGCAGTGATCGCGCCTTCTTCACTCGTCAACGCAACATTCTTCTTTGCCTGTACTGCGTCATCAGTAGTAATATCTTGTTTAGCGTTAATACTTACATTCTCTTCTTCCGCTGTTACAGCGCCTTTAGTCTGTACAACACCATCCGTACTTGTAATAACGACGTTCTTGCTTGCTGTTACTGCTTTGGCAGTGGTCACTGCATTCTTCGCTGTTGCAACTACATCACCTGCTGTAGAAGTTACTGCACCGTCCACTGTCACACTGCCTGCTTCCGCCTTCAACGCAACATCGTTCTTTGCAGCTACATCTTCTCCTACTTCAATGTCACCAGCATCAGAAGTAACAGTGACTGCTCCTCCTGCCGCTGACAGCTTGCCGTTCGTAGTTACATCACCCTTCGCTGTGGCTTTAATGTCGCCTTCTTCCGCCGTTACGGTAGAATCAGTAGTAATCGCTCCTTCCTTGCTCAGCAACGATACATACTTCTTTGCTTTAATATCACCATCGACAGCTATATCTTTCTCTGCTTCTACTGTTATATTTTCTTTTGCCGATGTTACGGATCCCGTTACCGCAACACTACCTTCTTCTGCCTGCAAGAAAGCTAAGTTCCCCGCTGACAGATTACCGTTCACTTGAATATTACCTTTGTCGGTAGTAATCCTTACATCTTTACTTACAGTTACATCACGGTCAAAGTAAACGCTACCCTCTGTCTTAGCATCTGCAGTCAATCCCTCACCGGATATAATATCGTTCGTAACACGCAGATCACCGTTTTCCGTCTGCAGATTTACATACCCGGCTGCCTGGATCTTGCCGTTTTCCGTTATTATTATATTCATCCCGTCCGGACCAGCCTTGTACTCTTCCGACTTGGCAGACATTGTGATGTTGCCGCTTTCCGATTCTGTTTTGCCGCGTACATCGATCTTGCCAAGATCCGTAGCGAGTAAAATATCCTGGTTCGCCGATACTGTCTTTACGTTCTCACCATTGTTTCCAATATGGATATTGCCCGCTCCGGTAGTCACAGTTACACTACCCTTTTCGGATGTTACTTTTTTCTCGACACCGATATTGCCGTCCGTTGTCTTCATGCTGATGTTACCATCAGATGAAGTCACATTATGTCCTACTTGGATATTACCTTTTTCGGCCGTAATTATTACATCTTTATTTACAGTTACGTCACGGTCAAAGTAAACGCTGCCCTCTGTCTTAGCATCTGCAGTCAATCCTTCACCGGATATAATATCGTTCGTAACACGCAGATCGCCGTTTTCCGTCTGCAGATTTACATACCCGGCTGCCTGGATCTTACCGTTCTCTGCTATTATTATGTTCATCCCGTCCGGGCCAGCCTTGTACTTTTCTGATTTAGCGGACATCGTGATACTACCGTTCTCCGACTCCGTTTTACCATATATCTCAATCTTGCCAAGATCCGTAGCGAGTAAAATATCCTGGTTCGCCGATACTGTCTTTACGTTCTCACCATTGTTTCCAATATGGATATTACCCGCTCCGGTAGTCACTGTTACGCTACCCTTTTCGGATGTTACTCTATTCTTGACCTGAATATCCCCTTCTGCAGTCTTCATACTGATATTGCCGGCAGACGAAGTCACGTTACTTCCCACGTTAATATTGCCCTTGCCTGTACTCATAGCGACATCGCCAGTGGATGCTGTAACAGTCGCGCCAACAGTAATATCACCGTTGTCTGTAGCAACAGCAACAGAACCATTGGCCGCCAGGTCTTCTTCAAAATACACGGAGCCTTCTTGTGCAATTGTTGCCTTCACATCACGTTGCGCAACAATATCGCTTGTGATATGGATATCACCGTTCCTTCCCTCCAGTGTAATATCCCTGCCCGATTCCACCTTGCCATGTTCATTAATGATGAAGTTGCTCTGGCCTTCTACATAGCTTTCTTCACCGGCCTTCATCGTTATATTACCTGTCTCAGTGGAAGTCTTACCGGATATTTCAATATGACCCAAACCTGTCGAAAGCAAGATACTCTGTTTTGCGAAAACAGTATTTTCGTCAGCACCATTGTCTCCGATGTGAATATCACCTGACCCGGTCGTAGCACTTACGCTGCCATTTATGGAAATAACCTTGTCGTTGACATCAATATCACCTGCTCCGGTATTAAGTGAAATATTACCATTGTTGGCTGTCACTGATTTCTTAACAGAGATATTCCCATTTCCGGTTGTCAAGACTGTATCCTGCCCAGATACTATGTTGGCGCCAATGTGAAGGTTTCCTTCCCCTGTGCTGACATTTGCGCTTCCCTCTGTAGCCACAAGGGAATTCTTTACATAAACATGTCCCGAATTACTGGTTACGGCAACGTCGTTCGCCGCCTGAATGCCCTGTGTCACCACTATTGCCTTGTCTGCCGCGATTCTGACATTACCTTCGCCTGCTTCACCACCATTGGCAACGATGCCGGTCTCATACATAACAATTGTTGCGTCTTGTGCAATATTGGTTAACGTCACATCCCCGTTCACGGGAGAACTGATCGTGGCCAGAATACCCTTCACCGGAATATCCTTGTCTGTAATCTCAGGAGCGCTTACGGTCCAGTCCCGGTCTCCGTTGACTGTTATGCTGACATTGCCGTCAATCCCATTGTAGCCTTCGGATGCATCTGCATTTTCCATGCCATGCACGTTCAGTCTGACAAAGCTGTTGTTCTTATTCTCAAGCGTGATTCCGCGACCGGCTTCCAGCCCTACCTGATCCTGTTCGCTTGTTGTCTGCAGGACGCCGGAGGCGGTTTCGTAAATCTGCCCTTTGGCCTTCGCGGTAAAATCAGTATCCACTGTTATGATACTGTTAATCACGACATCGTTGCCCGCAAACAAGGCTGCCGTACTTGCATCAACTGTATTGTTAATTAAAACATCGCCTTTTGCTTGGGCAGTAACGTTCTCTCCCGCCTGCAATGTACCGTCTGTCTTAGCGTTTCCTTCCTTGCCCGTCAGCGTTACATCCTTCTTTGCTTCGATGGCTGCGGAAGTTGTCACACCTTCCTGTGCTGTTGCAGTTACATCTCCCATTGTTGAGGTCACTGCACCATCCACGCGAATACTCTTCCCACCAGTCAGCTCTACGGTACCCGCTTCTACAGAGGTTACGCTTTCCCCGATCTCTCCGGTAACTTCTTTAACTTTCAGGTTGCCTTCGCTGTCTGCCTTAAACTCGTTATCAACACGTACCGTCTGCAGGGTCATGGTATCTGTGTCTTCGCCGGACTCATTCGCCATACCTTGCAGCCAGGCGTTCTGTGCCTTCACATCAATGGGGGTGTTGCTCTTGTTCAGTATACGCAGTTTGTTATCTGCAGATCCCACGTTACCCTGTTCCGCCTGTAATGCGATGTGGGTGCCAGCATCAAGGTAAGCATCCGTGCCGGAAACCGTATTAATATCACCCTCTGCAGAAGTCAGGGCAATCTCTTTCTTCGCCTGTACTGTCCCGTTGACAGTTATATTGCCTTCGGCTTCAACAATTATATTCTCTTCTTCTGACGTTACAGCTGCAACGGTAGTAATCACGCCTTTTTTGCTTAGCAATGACACTTCTTTCTTTGCCTGTACTACGCCATTGGCAGTTATATCGTCTTTGGCTTCAACACTAATATTCTCTTCTTCTGCTGTCACAGCTGCGCCTGTCTGCACTCCACCCCTCGTACTCGTCAGAACTACGCCCTTCTTTGCCTTGGCTGGAGCAACATCAGACATGGTGATATCTTGCATCGCTTCCGCTGTTATGTAACCTTCTGCAGAGGTTACCGCACCGTTTACGGAAATACTGTTCTTTTCCGCTTCCAGCGTAACATCATTTGCAGCAGTTACATCACCAAGCGCCTCAATCTTTCCGTCAAAAGAAGAAATCAAAATTCCACCCTGTTCCGCGGACAACTTACCCGCCGTTGTCACATCGGAACAACCTGTCACTTTAATATTTCCTTCTTCCGCCGTTACAGAACCGGTTTGTGCAAAGCCTCCAATACCTTGAATAACTACATTATTTAAAGCTTTTACCGCGCCATTAGTCGCAGCATTTCCCTGTGCATGTACAGTTACGTTTCCGTTTGCTTCCAGCGCGGCGTTCGAAACGATGGCTCCTCCTGCTTCAGCATACAAATCGCCATCTAAAGCAATCACGGCTCCGTCCATATGAATACTATGTTCGGCAGTCAAATCCACTATTCCCGCCTCAACAGAATTAACCGTTCCCCCGTTTTCATCAACTGCTTCTTTAACATCCAGATTCCCTGAGCTCTCTGCTTTAAATACATTGCCCACGCGTACAGTCCGCAGGGCCATTGTATCATCCGGTCTTAAGTGGTCATAGTCTGTAGCGCCCTGCAGCCATGCATTTTCCGCCTGCACATCAATGACGGCATCTTTAGTGTGAATAATGCGAACCGCGTTGTCTTCCGCTCCTACATTCCCATTTCTGGCTTCAAGGGTAATAATACTACCTGTACCCGGGAAAAGATAAGCATTCGTGCCGTTAACCGAATCAAGTGCCCCATTCACACCGGGAAGCGTAACAATATCACCGTTCACAGAGGTCAATGTAGTATTTTTTGTCACGCCTATATTGGAAGTGATTATAATACTGTTGTCTGCCAGAGCCGAAAAACTCCCGTCACTTACAACCTTATCCAGCACCAGCGCGTCTTCTCCGTTTTGCATTCCAACGATTTGCGCGTCACCGGCAGCTAAAACTTCTACCTTGATATTATTGGCCAGGATACGAATGGGCTCCAACTTGCCTACATTGCCCACATCGTCCTTGATCGCCATAAGAGTAATATGATCGTTGGCATGGAGATAACCGCCTGCTACATTTGGTTGTGCAGGCTCCATTTCAATCCCTCTGTCTGAAGTAAGCCTGATCTCACCACCGGCAACGACAGAGCGCAGCGTCAGGTCATGTTCAGTGCTTTCCTGATGGACCACAACAGATTTTGCGCTGTTAACATCAAGAACCCCGCTGATGTCCGTTCGAATCGGGTTGCTTGAAAGGACAGTTTCATGTGTTCCTACGCTACCCTGCCTGGAATAAAGAGTCAGGTCTTTTGCGGTAATCAGACCGGAAAGCATATCAATATCACCATTCGCAACAGCTTCAACGTTTCCTTCTACTGCTGTTACCGTCGAACCGGCACTGATCACTCCTGTCTCACTTGTCAGAGTAATATTTTGTTTCGCCTGTACTGTTCCCGTAATTGTTATATCATTATTCGCAAAGACCTCAATGTTCCCTGCTTCTGATGTTACAGCGCCATCTATCTGAACTCTTTCGTCCGTACTTGTCAGAGATACATTCTGCTTTGCTTTTACATCCTCGGCAACCGTTACAGCACCCTTAGCAACCGCCGTTACGCCACCTTCTGTGGAAGTTACGGCTCCGTTTATGGCTACAATGCCTGCTTCCGCCTGTAATGCAACATCCTGACCGGCAGTCGCTTCTGCACCGACTTCAACATTGCCTGTATCGGAAGTAACAGTTATCGCACCACCTGCTGTTGACAATGCACCTTTGGTCGTCACGTCACCATTCGCAATGGCTTCAATGTTCCCTGCTTCTGCTGTTACAGCGCCATCTATCTGAATCCTTTTGTCCGTACTTGTCAGAGATACATTCTGCTTTGCTTTTACATCTTCGGCAATCGTGACAACACCCTTAGCCGTCGCTGTTACGCCACCCTCCGTGGAAGTGACTGCACCGTTTATGGCTACAATGCCTGCTTCCGCCTGCAATGCAACATCCTGACCAGCGGTCGCTTCTGCCGCGACTTCAATGCTGCCTGTTCCCGAAGTTACACTGATTGCGCCTCCTGCTGACAATGCACCCTTGGTCGTCACGTCATCATTTGCAGTGGCTTCAATGTTCCCTGCTTCTGCTGTTACAGGGCCACCTATCTGAATCCTCCCGTCCGTACTGGTCAGAGATACATTCTGATTTGCTTTTACATCTTTGACAACCGTAACAGCACCCTTAGCCGCCGCTGTTACGCTACCCGCTGTGGAAGTGACTGCGCCGTTTATGGCTACAATGCCTGCTTCCGCGCTCAAGGCCACATCGTTCTTCGCATTTGTTTCTGAAGCGACCTCAATGCTGCCCATTCCCGAAGTTACACTGATCGCGCCTCCTGCTGTTGACAACGCACCCTTCGCTTTCACATCACCATTCACAGAAGTCAATGCAATATCCTTATCCACCTTTATATTGGAAGAGACTATGATACTGTTATCTGCTTCCGCCGCAAAGCTGCCATTAGTAACATCGACGGATTCCAGAGTCAGGGGATCATCACCGTTAACCATCCCAACAATGTGCGAATCTCCATTGGCAGCAACATTTACTACCGCTTCATTGGCCAGAACCCGGATTGCAGCGGCTTTTCCTGCACCGCCGCCCAGCGCGGCAAGATTAATATGCTCGCTGGCCTTGAGATAGGTGTTCACATTATCAGACTGTGACGGTTCCATTTCTATGCCTTTATCTGAAGTAATCTCAATCTTATCGCCGGCAACGACAGATCGTAACATCAAATCGTGCTCATTACTTACCTGATGTACCACGACAGATTTTGCGCTGTTGGCTTCAAGAATTCCGCTGATATTCGTACGAATCGGGTTATCGGTTGTGCCAGCGTCACTCTGACCGGCATAGAAAATCAGATCCTTTGCAGTAATGGTTCCGGCCTCCCCATTGTCCTTCGTAAGAGTGATCCCGTTACCTGCCTGCAATTTTACATTAGCACTCCCGGCATTGATATCCCCAAGGATATGCAGCGTACTGCCTGCTTCAATATTGCCGTCGGCATCCTTTACCGGAGACGTGGTGGCAAGGTACACCTGTTTCCCGGTACTGTTTACAACAACGCCCCCTTCATCCGGAGTTAAAACAACAATGGGTGTTTCTTTCTGTATCGTAACGCTTACCACCTTACCGTTGTCATAGTTCCAGGTAAGTTCTCCTGCCTGGGCAGAGGAAAGGAGCTTCAGATTGCCTTCCTGACTGAGATCTGTCAGGGCAATCGTCACGGGGTCATTGTTTTCCCCGATACCACCGGCAGCAAACGTAATCTTATTGGCTATAATATTTGCCGTATCATATTCCGGGAGTTCCCCGGGAACAGAATTAACAATTTCTTCTTTTATAGCATAGAGAAGGCTGTTTTTGCTCCAGCCGCCCAAGCCTGTCTGAAGCGCAATATAATCCGCAACGAGCTGGGCCTCATCCGCGGAGTAGTTATAGCCTTTACTCCTGAAATAAGCAAGCCTTGCCTCGGCATATTCATTAAATGCGTTTTTATATGCCTCCATAAGAGCAGTCTTATCCGCTTCTGTCCGGCCGGAATTATCAAATACATTTTGTGCTTCCTGAACAGCAGCAGTGTAGACCTGCATTGCTTCACTCGTATCTGCTGCAAAATTATCTGCCAGCGCTTCGGCCGCCGTTTTATAATCACTGGCAACAGATCCTACAGCAGCGCTGTATACATCATAGGATTCGTCCTTACCTATAATGCGTTTCTGACGGGCCAGGTGATTTGCGCGGACATCTGCTGCTTTTTCCCGTACAGCTTTTGCTGCAGTAGCAGAATTGGTTTTTTCATTGGCAGCATCTTTAGAGGAAATCAGGCCGTACTCTGTCCAGGTTGCAAGGCGGGAATTCAAAGCAGCTTCGGCAGTATCGGAATCGGTAGCGGCATTGACAAAACTGCCTTCGGCAGACAACATCACATTACCATTTGCGCTTTCGATATGCCCGATACGCATATTTCCGCTTTCCTGGGCAAGGGAAATATCACCAACAGCGGTTGCGGATACGCTGGCATCCATGGAATTACTGCTTACAGGTTCCGTTCCGGCCTGAATAACAAGCATTTTATCTGCAGCACCGATAGCTCCGGTTTTACTTGTAAGATCTATGCGTGCAGCCTGTGCCGCAGCGCCGGAAGAAGCGCCGTTGATAATGTCTCTGTCTGCGGTAATAGTAACCACACCGGAATAGTTATCACTCTTAGCCTGTACAAGGCTCAGACTGCCACGGTTGGAATCGAAGGCAATCTTGCCATTCGTCGACAAAAGCGTAACAGACGCTGTATCATCAGCCGCCAGTGCTGAATGATACACATCTATATTGTAAGCAGCTCTGATGTCCGTATTATTTCCAACAATCCGGCCGTCACTGCTGACAACACTTCCATTCTGTGACTTTAACGTTACGGTTCCACCTGACATGGCGTTCACATTGCCTGCCAAACTGATTCTGCCGTCGGCAGTAATGCTGATATTTCCTGTACCGTCGGTTTTCAGGGCGCCAACCAGTACAGGCTGGTCAGCGCGTAGTACATACAGTGTGGATGAAGTAATCGGTTCCGTTTCGTCCCAGGTATAGGTGACTTCTTTATATGCTCCCCATAAGATGTCACTGTTGACTTCTTCATGTACAGTTCCTTTTACGATTGGACCACTAGTCTCAGTGCCATACAGTCCAAATACGCCCCGTTCCTGATCAGTATAGGTCGGTTCAATACCTGATGGCTTACCTTGATCATAATCCTTCAAATAGGTTCCGTTATTCAACGCGTCTCCGCCGACAGTGACCGTAGTCACAGTTGCATCATCTTCATATTCATTTATAATATCATCATCTGTACGCTTATCCCAAGCACCCCATACATATGATTTTTCTGTATACGAATAAGTTTGCGTCTTATTTGAATTAACACTGCCAGTCCATTGCAGAGTCTGATCCTTCGGCGTAAAGTAGGAAGATGTCCCATTCGTAACGTTACCCGAATCGCCAATCGTATAGGATCGAACATTCCCGTCCTGATATTCAAAAACCTTATTCTGCAAATGATCCGTGATGCTTACCAGGCCGCTGCCGGAAGAGACAGACAGGTTATTAACCTGCACATCGCGATCGCTTGCAGTAGTATCAATGGAAATCTCCGCTGCGCCATCCGCGGCAAAGACACGGCCATTTCCGGTACTGATCACATTACCTGTAATGACGACCTGACCGGGATTTGTAGTAATGCTTTCTACAATCAGTTTCTTTGTAGAAGGATTGTAGTAAATTCCGGGCGTGTAAACATACTGATCGGTATATTCATCGTAATGGGATCCTGTCTGAACAACAGCAAATGTGGAATCAGACAGAACCGTTGCGTCAGTAAGAACCTTTCCCCCATAAGTGTCGTCAAGAGATTCTATCTTATTCAGGGAATCCGAATCCAGTGTCGCTGTATAAGACGCATATCCGCTTTGAACCAGTCCGTTCAGGTTCACGTTTTGACCTGAAATATAAACCGATCCGCCGGCCACAATCCCATGGCTTCTGTCCGAATCGGCTGTCCCGGGCTGGGTATCCGGCAAATCAACCTTCAATGTATTCTCCACATAGTTCCTATACTCGTCATAGGTCTTAAAGGACTTATTTACTTCCGAATCGTTCTTAGATAATGCTTCCTGTATCTTCTTGGCAGTCACATCATCAACCACCCACTGGCTGACAGGATCCGGGCCTACTGTAACCGCCCCGTCCGGTTTGTTCTGTACAACATTCCCGTTTTCAGCCTGAATCGTAACATTCTGGCCAGCTACACTGCCTTCCCCGGTCACATAAATACTGTAATTATTGTTTATAATATTGACATCGCCGGCATGGTTGATTACCTTTCCGTAAATGCCGATATCGCCGGTAAACAGTTCATCGGTCATCCCTGCGGTATTGCTGATAGAAACAAGGGGAGTACCGCCATCAGTTTTTTCCGCATGGATATTCGCGGCCCCCGTAAAGTTGCTGTTTTCTTTTGTATGGCTGTCAATACCGCTGTCATTCAGGTAAATGTTGCCGCCTTCTTTTACAATGATGGCGTCATTCACCTTAAGGTAAAGCTCGCTGCTACTGGCAACACTGATTTCCGGATTGCCTTTTGCTGTCAGCGACCCGGTAACTGTTAATTTCGGCGTATTGATCCGGATGTCTCCTCCGGACACCTGGATATCCGGCAGATTGATCCCCGCTACTTCCCTTTGCTTATATACGATGTAATGGACAACTCCATCCGTATCAGTATATGTACTTGCAAAACCGGCAGCAGCCATTTCCTGCCACAGATTTTGCATCTCCGCTTCATAGTTTACATAATAATCAGTTCCCAGAGAATTCTGCATATCTTTTTTTAGCTGCTCGTAACGGCTGTAATACCCGTTCTCCAGTGTAATGGTCTCCGGTGTAATATCACTGACGGAAAGGATCTCACTTCCCTTTTCAATATTCACACTGACATTGTCATATTTAACACTGTTTTCCAGTTGCTCCGCTAAATCATTTATCTGTTGTTCCAGCTCCTGCTTTTGATTAATGTCATCTGTATCATTGTATTGCTTCACCAGTTCTTCAAGCTGTTGCCGCATTGTTGTATCATAGGACGGATTTCCTGAAATGCTAACGGAAGCAGCATTATGGATACCGGCCGTCAATGTGCCGTTTACCGTAACCGAATTGTTGACCGTTTCATTATCCGGATACAAATTTCCCTGGGTTACCGTAATACCGGCATCTTCTGAAGAATCCCCACCGGTCCAGATGTTATAGCTTTTGGCATCCTGAGTAAGTTTGGTCGTTCCTGAATAAGCCGTGAGATAAATATCGCCTACACTGGTTCCCTGCACATTTTCGCCAACCGTAATCGTATTCGCCTGGCTCATGTTGTTATCCAGCTCTGTACTGAACGCAACAGGTACAACTGATGAGTTATAAGCATCGGAAACAATGCGAAAATCAAATTTGGTATTTTTGCCGTCCAAATCTTTGCCTGCCTGGAAGGAAATATCGCCATCGCTTTCCAGTTTGGAAGTCCCGCTTACCTCAATAGCCCCGGTACGGTTCAGTGTATTGGTAACAGAAGCGCTGGTACTGCCTATCAGGCCGAACTGGTTATCCCCTACGGTACTGAAATTAAGGGTTGTATCTTCTGAAGCGCTCAGGATGATATCATTATCCCCGGTGGTTTTCAGATTGGAACCCGTTACCCGGACGCGGTTATCATAGGCAGTTGTATGATCGCTGTCAGCAAATACCAGCGGAACTACACCGGCTGCCTGTACGGTATTCTCCGACGTAAAGTCTCCCGTTGTAGCAGAGCCAGCTTTCACAGACCCGGCCGAGTTGAGATTGGAATTACTGATATCAACCGTTCCCGTATATGAATGGTTCTGATCCAGGTTCGAGGCGGCAACATCCAGACCGCCATAGCCGCTGGCTTTCACTTCCAGCTTATTGCCGGTCATCTGATTATTGGCAGTGTAAATCTGGTCTTTCCCCGTGGTTACTGTTGCGCCCGAAACGCTGACTCCAGCCTTTTGGTCGACGGTACTGTCCAGCAGCGCGGCGCTTGCGTCTATAATAGCGGCAGCCGTCGTATCAACGCCAAGGTCAAGCGTTTCCGAGTTCGAAGCGGAAACCTGCAACTCGCCATCCAGATTCCAAGTGCCCTTTAACGTAGCCGTCGTTTTAGTGGTAAGATCAAAATCCAGTTCAGCAGCTGTACCGATACCTGTAAGCGCACCCCCGTAACTCTGGGCATCGCCTGTAACGTTGACGGTAGAAGAAGAACTGATTTCGGCATTATTAATCTTAGTTTTGATTTCAGGTTCCCCGGGCTCTGTTCCTGATGCATCGACAGTCCCGGCCGCGCTCACCGTTGTGTTGATCCGGTTTACAGAATCCTGGGAATTATTGGCAACCGCAAAGGCGGCCACCCCGTTGACGCTGACGGTTACCCCGGCCGCGTTCATGTCCTCTGTGGCATTGGTGGATGCGAAAACTGTCAGTTTATCAGCCACATATGTATTTTTCCCCAGTTTTACCAAAGTATCACTGTATATATTCGAATCATTGAAATTGAGCAGCAGGCTTCCCAAACCGGAAACATCCAAAGCCTTCATTGTTGCTTCTGTCGTTATGACCGTATCCGCCTTGAGGGAAATATTCCCTGTTTCACCGGCGTTAAACACATTGCCGTCCCCGGTCTTCAGCGCTGTCCTCAGATGTTGACCCTTTTCCGCCTTACCCGCCTCTGCAGTAGCCACGCTGACATTCCCGGCAATAAGCACCGAAGCATTGATACCGTTTGCGTGAGACGTAAGAACCGGTGTATTCTTTGCGTCCACGGAAATATCATTGGCAGTAAACCGGTTTGCTGTGCCAATCTTAATGGCATTTCTTCCATTTGCTTCCACCGAAGAAACCTGTATGCCGCCTGCTCCTCCTACAGCGGCAGCTACACTGAAAACATCAACCGCAACATCAGTTGTATCGTTGACCTCTGCCTGGATGGAATTCCCGGCAGTCAATGCGTTGTTGTCTCCGATATTCATTCTGGCGCTGCCGCCATTGTCCACAAAGCCGAAGGCGCCGTTGCCGGCAGCCACGCCGCTGAGGCCGCCCTGATAAATATCCATATCCGTCGAGCCGGACAAATAAGAACCTGTTTTTATGTCTTTAGCGTTGACAACAACATTATCCATGTAGGTTTCCGCATTACGATAGGCATCCAGAACTGCCACCGAACCGCTGAAAGAAACTCCGGGGCCTGCCCCGTAATCCATCGCCTGCATCTCCGCGTTCGTTTCCGCTTCGCTTTTCAGGGTTACGGTCTGCTGTGAATCCAGGACGCCGCCGGACACGCTGGCAGTAACCTTGGAAGAAGAAGGCTCATTATCCGTGCTTTCACTCTGCGTCTGATGCTGTGCCGCAACAGCCCCGCCCCGTCCTAATACGGCAGGTTTCGTGGCATCGCTGTCTTCCGCAACATAACCGTAGGCATACTCTGCCTTAAATACATTACCGTCAACAGCAGCCTGTCCTTCTTCGTATGCCGTACCCAGATCCGCGCCGGAATCTATCTCTGTCTTTTCACCGTCAGCCGTATAGGTCGTTGCCGTATACGAATCCTGCACTGCCTTGCCCACAGCCATAACAGAAACGTTGACACCGACCGCTTCTATACCGGCGGCCATCGTGTTCCCGTTCAGGTTATGAGCTGACCTGTTTTCAACAGCGTCTACCTTAATATCACCGGAAGCATACAGATCGCTGCTAACAAGGGACGTGTCTACAGTACTGTCAACCGTCATGACATTGACCCCAAGGCCTTCCCCGCCGCCTATCCCGGAAATACCGGTATTCCATGTATTCTGGATGATACTTAGAGAATTATCAGCAGAAACAGTAATATCCTTTGCCCGTTCTTCAGAAGTACCTATATCAGAATTCTCAACAGATATTGAAACTGTACTGTTGGAATTACCTACGCTGATAGCGGCGTTCACGCTGGCGCCGACGCCGGAAGCGCCGATACTGAAAGTCATATAATCATCCGTAACTTTATTTGTGGCAGAGATTTTAACGGAAGAACTTCCGTTATCCGTAAACCTAACCTTATCCTGTTCCAGGACCGTTTCAACATCGCTCTCATCCTGAATCACATCAACAATCAGGCCTACGTCGGCCCCGACACCGCCGACACCGACAATATCAGACAGTGTATGGATGCTGGCTTTATGATCCGCGGCAACGGAAAGGTCACCTGACAGGTTGGCGGTGATACGGGAAACTTCAGCTTTTGTCTTGCCGCTTAACAGGGTTACATCATCTGTATTGCTTAAAGCTGCGCCGATCCCGGCAACAGCGCCCCCAGTATCCACGCTGCCGATACCCCGTTTGGCTTCCGCTTCCACAAGCAAACCGCGGGCTTTTATCTGGTCTTCGGTATTAGCTGTTTCAGGCCCGGTTACGGCAGCAACGGTATCACGGGAGATTCGGTTCGTATTGCTGGCCAAACCTATGCTTGCGCCAATCGCGGCTCCCCCAACCGTACCGGTAAAAGCCGAACTGTTAGCATAATCATGGGCCACAACCGCTACATTGCCACTGTTTTCAGCCGTCAACTGACTGCCGCCGGTTACCGAAGCTTCCGTCTTCCCGCCGATCAGGTTCACATTGACCGTGCCTGTCACCTCTGCGCCTTCAGCGGCAAAACCCACATTTGCAAGCAGAGAATTGATTTTGTTCGTTGCGGAAGAAGACACTGTGATGCCTTTATATTCCGTATCAGTGCGTTCCAGGGGGAACGTAGGCGTCATATTATCCGTAACATTTATAAATGTGTTAATAATCTCACTGTCATTTACGGTATCCGCCAGCTTCACAGCCGCTCCCGACGATTTAGCCAGAATCTTCGTCCCCGATCCTGAAATACCGGCGCTGGTTTCATTTTGAATATCGTTGACAGAAACGGAAACACCTACCGCACCGCCTGTCGCCGCGAATGTCACCGTACCCGCATAATTATCCAGCGATGTGTCGCTCATTGCGGCAACGCTGACATTGTTTTCCGAAGTCACTGCAGAATCCGCAAGGTTCGCTCTCGTATAACCGTTCAGAAGATTCACCGCAACAGAACCGGCTACACCGGCATACATACCGCCGGATGCGCCGACACCGAGAGATAAAGCAGAATCTTTTGTTACAGCCTGAACCGACAGATCGCCTGCATGAACCGTACTGTCCGAAAGGGATGCATCCACGTCTGCGCTGTCCTCCATCACAGACACGCCGGCGCCCACAGAAGCGCCGCCGCTGCCGGCAACCATAATAGCGCTGTTGAATATATGCCCGCTGCTGTCTGCGGAAATCACAGTATCGGCAAAGGTTCTTTTGGATGTGTCATCCTTGTCCAAGCTCGTACCGGATACTTCCGCCCTGGTGATGCGGCCCAGGCGGGACACCGTTGCCGCGCCTTCCACAGCCGCGGAGCCGGCGCCGCCCGCCACGGCGGAAACCGTATCAAGGTACGATTCATCCTTTGCGCTAACAGCAACTGAAGTATTATCTGCGTCTTGCGCAGTAATCTCCGTCTTTTCTATCACAGCGCGATTGACCTGTTTATCCTTCAGCTCGTGGACTTCGTCCGCGCTGTAGTCCCCAAGTTCATTGTAGGCGACGCTGCCCCCCACTGCAGCGGTCCCTGCGCCCGATACACCGCCGGCCATGGATAGTTTGCGGCTCTTGTCTGCCGATGTGACGCTGATACGGGAAGCCTCTTTAATAGTCGAACCGGACGCCCCCTCTTCGCTGGTTGCGCCGATCCGCGCTTCGATATTGTCTTTTCCGAAATTCAGGGAAATTGATCCGTTGAGACCGGCAGTGGAACCGGCTCCCACACCAAAGGCAACAGAATAGACCTGCCCATCATTAGATGCGGTTACGCCAACTCTGACGCCTTGGCCATTATCAGACGCGGCGGCGTTGGCGTTCTGGCTGTCCTCTACAGGAATCACATCAGAACTAAGCAGATTCGCAACCGTATCATTATTCAGGGAATTATATGTAATAGCAAGACCGCCGCCGTTTTTGCCTGCGGATACCTGCCCGGCCAGGTTTACGTTCCGATTACCCGTTGTAGCTTCGATGTCCAAAGCCGGAGTCATGATTATGCTCTTTTCAACCACGGCGGAAACCGTATCTTCTGTTTTCTGGACGCTGGCCGATCCTGCCCCGTTAAACGTCCCTCCGGAAGCGGCAACACCGCCGGAAATATTCACCAGAAGAGAATCGGCGTTGGCGATTACATCCAGACCGTGTATGTTATTATCACTGTCTGCAACACCCCGTGTCTCAATCTTTGCGTTGACAACCTCAGCTGAAAAGTCATTGCTGATCAGCCCTACCGCCGCCGCCGCATTGGTTCCGGCTGATTTGGTACCTGCCGAAATGGTAAGCGCTGCTGTTCCGATATCCGTCCCCCCATCAGAAACATCAATGGGATTGACTGTATAGCTTGATTCAGCCGTGGTCTTCCCATTTGCGTCCGTTTCCAATGTGTAATCGACCGACACACCGCCCTTTGTGGTATCCGTACCGTTTTTGTCCGCTACATCGGAACCCACTTCCTGCAGATAAGTGTCCATGGCAGGGTCCAGATAGGAATCCGCAATATACTGGTCAAAGGATTTGTTCAGGTCATTAGCGTCATAGGCCGCCACGTCAACGGAACCGGCCCCGATGACAATGGAGGAACCCTCGTCCGCATATATTGAAGCCTTCGCTGTATTATCCAGGTGATTCAGAGCCAGGGCCGCGTCAAAGTTAAAGCCGCTGCTGCCCGCGGAAGCACTTGCGGCAATTGCTGTCGCCACAGCAGTCAGATCCGCGGCAGCGTGGTTCTGGAAGGTACCAATGTTATAGTAAGTGCCGCCTTTGGCTTCAGCAGATAACGTATTGGTAACATCAGAAACGGAAAGACTTCCTCCAGCGCCAAAACCGTATTTGCCCCCCAGGCTCAGGGTCAGGTCGATACCGCCCGAAACATCTGTATCGCTGATCATCGCCAGGTTTTGGATATTCGTCTTGCCGCTCCAGGCTTCCCCATCATTATTTACCGAATTGTTTTCCAGCAATGCGGTGATCGTCCCGTCGCCTTTATTGTAAGATGCAGAAGCCGCCCCGTCGAAGCTCATGCTTTCAGAACCTGTAGTCTTGCTGACAGAAGCCGCTATACCGGCCGCTACAAGGGCGCCGTCCTTTTCCGCCGTATTGTGGATATCCGCAACCTGTTTTAACTTGCTGTTGCGAATGGAAGACCGTACAGCCTGGTCCGCAGCGTTGACCGCAACGGCTCCGGCAAAAGCCACACTGACGGATTTGTTGGCATCCTTTTCCTTTGTATCGAGTCCGTCGTCGTCTCTATGTTCATTCCCTCCGGCAGGGTCATTGGCAACCCGGTTGGCAAGCTCGTTATCCTCATCCAGTTTCACCGTTTTTTTCCAGGTCACAGCTGTGGAACCTGACCATGCTCCCACAAAGCTGGCGTCTTCCGCTTTTACGGCTATATCTTTTTTTTCGTTTACAGTATAATTTATATTTGGGTCAAAATAGTAATTATATTCAACGTTATTCAGATTGGCTTCGGTTCTCGCATTTACGATATTCACCGCCACACTGCCGGAACCGGCGATGTTCAGCTTGGGAGCCTGGGTAGGCTCCTTTCCCAGAAGCGCGTCTTTAGCGCTTCCCATTTCCTCATTTTGCTGATTTTTATTATCCGTCAGGATGACCCCGTTTTCTACACCCGTGTCTGCCCTTCGCGCAGCTTCGTTAGCCCCTTCATTCCCATTATTTTCAATTTCATCAAGCTTGTCATTCTGCTCCGTATTCTTATTGACGTTCTGATCGATTGCCATCGTTCCTGCAAGGGCAATCGTATTGATAATACCATCTGTCAGGGCGGCAACATCCAGACCGGAGGCGGCAATCGTCACCGGAACCTGTTCAACTCCGTTTTCTGCTGTTTTCTGTAAATTAACAATATTATTTACGGAATAATCCGTAATACCGGCGGACATGCCTGCCGCCATCCCGTTAGTGATGGAAATCTCTCCAACTACATTAGTCATGACCGCATTGACATCGCTTTCAACACGGACATTCCCCAATAAAGAAGCGTCATTTGGCGTTTTTGCTTCTATTGTAACGCCTTGCCCTACATCAACGCCGGTATCAATATTGCCGCCCAGCCAGCCGAACATTCCCTCAAAGCCCACTTTGCCGGACACGCCTGCGCCAAAAGTGATATCCGTCAGCACCGTTTCATCATTAGCCTTAATAAGGATACTGTCCGTTGCCGGGTCGGTTTCCGTTGCTGGCGGAGCTGCATAGCCGGAAATTTTAGCATAATCGCCGATATTGACTTTGCCGGCCGTGCTGGCTTCCATAACGCCTACCGTCCCGCCGATGGCATTGGCCCCGGATTCGTTGGGGCGCACGGAAATCATCTGTTTTATCAGGTCGAGACGCCCTTGTTTTCCATTTGGGCCCTTTAATGCCGCCTTCTTTTCCGCAGAGTTATTCCCATAAGCCAAATCAAGAAGCGGTGTTATATTGATATCAATATTCGGCCGACCGTTCATAGTCACCGTGTTCTGCGATGCGTCCGCCAGGAGAGCCGCCTGCCCGGATCTTGCTTTGATATCCGCATATTTTCCCACATCTACCGTGGCGTGGTTGCCCAACACATTCACATTGACCGCCCCGGCCAGGGAAATATCCCCAACCTGAGGGAACACCGGGTCGGCGGCGCCTACCGAATTGGAACTGGATGCAGCAATAAAATTCACATAGGTTTCCGGACGGACGAACTGCGCCAGGTTGTTATTGATGGTTGCCGTAATCGTGTTGTACTCGTTGCGGAATCCATTCTTGCCGCTTTCGATGAACTTTTCAAGCCCGGAAGCCAGAGCCATGACTTCCAGGGCCGCGTCTGTCACATTTGTCGGAATGGTAACCGTATTGCCGATGTAATCGTCTATGTCAAGACCTGTCATCTTTTTGACAGCCAGGCGGATATCGTTGACGGCGGTTCCTATATCCTCAACCGTTTTATCGTATTCCTCCTGGTCATCATTCTGAATCAAATCCTTAAGATCGATCAGGTCAGCATAAATCTTATCAAAATCATTTACGACCCCCCTGTTGCGGCCATAGGCTTCGTTAACTTTGGCCTGCAGTGAAACAGAACCGCCGTTGACTGACGCATGCTGATAATCATTCGCTGAAGTGCCCTCCGCTACCGTTATGGCAGCGTTATTATCAAACACCGTCACAAGTGCCGCAGCGTCCGCATTGACCAGGCTTGTGGCATTGGGATTCGCATTGACCAGGCTGCCGATGGACATCATATGCGTATCCTGCAAATCGGTAAGCGCATTAACGGCAAGAGCAGCTCCGCTGCTGATGCTTGCGACTTTCCCTATGGAAATATTGCTGTCATTATTTTCTACCGAAACGCCGATGCTGGCGCCGGCTTTAAAATAATCGGACAGCCCTTCCAACGTAGACGGATTGGATGCAGCCGCATTGGTCCCGTTAAGTTCTGCGTTAACATCTTCACGTACATTATGCAGTACGCCGTCGATGCCTTCCAGAAGAGGCATGTTTACATCGTCCACCTCAATGTCGCCGTTTTCGTTGACACTGTCACCGGCAGCAGGAGCCGGTTTCCTGCCGGTAAAGCTGTTGGTAACCGAAAGATTGTTCCGGGAAACGGTATTATTCGCGTTTATACCCAGGCTTCCCTCACTGGCCGTGAGTAATCCATCCAGCGTAACATCCGCCAGGCTTTGCTCTTCCATTACGCCAATGGCAGTGGCCACCAGAGCCCCGGCACTTGCCATGGCCTGAATGCCCATGTCATGGGAATTAACTGCACTGGCAGTTACATTGAGATTCTTTTTCGCAGTTGTCGATGCGCCTTCACCAACAGACACAGAAGCATTATTATCCGTAACCGCAATGCCTATGGCAGCATCAATCCGGGAATCTGTAGCGGTAGTGGACTTTGTAACCGTATTTACCACGGACCTCACATTAAACGCGTTAACCGAAGCCGCCATTATATTTGCCGAGCCCTGTTCCGCATTCACCTTGCCCTGTATATTTACAGCTGCATCCGTACTGCCTCCTGCATAGACCACACTGAGGCTTCCGAAATGTGTGGTTGTCTTTGCCTGGTAAGCCTTCCTCGCCTCATTGTCCGTGTTATCTTCACCGGCCCGTTTGGCATCTTTCTTTTGATAGTCCTGACCCTTTTCCGTTTTCGTCTGGGCAGTCAACAAGTTACATGTCTGGCTATTGGCCGTAATGGAAAGAGCCGGAGACAGAACAGGGTTCCCATTATCATTCACTTTACCTGTATCTATATCGGCGCCTGCAGCCGTTACCACGGCTGTGCTCCGGATATCTACCTCAGCCTTGGTATCCAGGTAACTGTACAAAACATCAACGCCCAGCATATCGTTAAGTTTTTTGAGCCAGTCATAATGTTTGGAAAACTTATCAATATTTTTGAGATCCTGGGAAATATCGCTCAGCTTGCTGGAATCGTTCAGGCTGTTGTACTGATTATACGCCGACGCGCCAACGGTCACGGACTGGCCGCTTACCGCGCCTCCGATATCTACCTTGGCAGAAACCCAGGTAACCTGCCCCAGAGGATTATCGACTGTGCCGAAAAGTTCAGGGAAACTGTCTGGACTGTCCGGTGTGCGCCAAACATCATCTTCATTAGAAGCCTCTGCCGTAATCTTCGCGGCGCCGCGACTTTCGACTGTGCTTCCGGCTTCCACCGTAACCTCTGCCTTACGTTCGGCAATACCGATAAGCGCCTCACCTTCGTTTTTCCAGGTTTCCCTCTCCTCTTCCGTGGCAGAGGTACTCTCCGCTACGGCGCTCAGGACAATATCCCCTTTCTCGTTTTCCGTAGCAGTCAGCTCTCCGGGATTGGTGATGCCAGAGTCCACACCACTTATATTTACCACGTTGGAATAATCCATTTTTTGTGCTGATTTCAGAGCAGCACCCCCCTTGATTGTGATCGTCCCCGCCTGCATGGTGATGCCGTCAACGGTATTCAATTTGCCCGCAACCTGGATGGTCCCGGAGGGATTAATGGCATAATAGCCGTTCTTTAAACGTTCCGGCAATTTCGTACCATTGTCCCCGGTCTCGTCAAAATGTTCTTTGATCAGCTCCACGGCGCTGCCGGTGGGCGTAATGATGTTGATGGAACCCGCGTTGATGACGCCGCCGGCTCCAACCGTCATGCCTTTTTCGGAAACGAAGAAAAGATTGCCGCCCACCGCGTTGTTGCGGATGGCGTTGATGGTGCCGTCTACATTGATCCGGCTGTTAACAACGTTGATCAGGTTATTGACATTTTGGTTACCGTTAAGCGTACTGAACTGCAAATTGGCAATTTCACCGGCAGAAAGGTTAAACTTGGAATATTCGCTGAAGGCCACATTGCCGTTTACTTTGTCGGCATAAATGTTATAAACCTTCCCATTCTGTTGAACCGTGTTGCTTAAGTTGCTGTCCTGCTTTACAATTTCACTTGCCTGGGCAGAAAACGGCATGAACAGCATACCAGCCGCCACACTCAACGCAATCTGCTGTTTTAAATCTTCTTTCTTCCGGCGCCATTCCCGGCTCATTTTTCTGATCAATCCAGCCATGATCTCTCCACTCTTTCTGCTAATGTATTATCCTGTTCAAAAATCTTGTATAATCTCATCCGGCTTACCAGCCATGTGTCCAATCCTTCCTGGTAATCAGGCACCATATTATCCGGCCCTGTCAAAATGTCACATTGGCGGACAAATGGAGCCTCGTCCTGCCTGCCCTGTCCCCGTCAAGCTTGCGTTTCAATGGGAACCCTACTGCTATGTCTATATATGCATATTTCTTATACCGCGCCCTGATGCCCGCTCCTACCCCCAGAAGCGTATGATATCTCGGTTTCTCTTCACCGAAGAGACTGCCGTAATCCACAAATTCATACAAGGAAACAGAGCGGTCCTTGGTCACCGGCACGGCATATTCCGCGCTTACGCTGAAACCGCTGTTTCCGCCGATCACGTTCTCTTCATATCCCCGTACGCTGTATACGCCGCCCAAAAAAAACTGGCGCGAAGGACGGAGACCGGTACTGCCGCTCCACTGCACATTGGAACGGAAATTGAATAACTGGCCGGCCTTACCGGCATATTGGTAAAGACCGGTAAAGTTATATATCGTGTAATGGGCAGAGGTGCCTGCTACATTCGTCGTAATCGCGTCATTGTTCCAGTTACCGAAGGTAAATGCGTGCTTCTGGTATAACGCCCATTTGTTCCCATAGTTCGTCACCGCTACACCGGCGGTAACATCTTTAAAGCTATCGTCGATAAGCCGCGCTCCGGCAATATCTGTCCGGGAATGCTGGTAATTTGCTGAAACCAGGGCTTCCACTTTCGACTTAGCGCTGACATGTAACGGCTGGGTCAGCGTTGCCGTAACGGAAGAAGCACGTCCTTCCACCGGAATTCCCTGATTATAATAAATTCCTTTTACCACTTCTGTGGAATTGGTACTGTAATCTAACGCAAAACGGGTCCCGTTATGGCCTAACGGAACAGAATACCCGGCGCTGAAGGAATCCATCCCCTTGGATCGCAGATACCCGAGATTAAAATGGTCACGTATCTTAAAGAGGCTGCGGTTCGAATAAAAAACGCCTTCCCGCCAGCGGCCCGTGGATTCGTTGCCTGCACCGTCCGCATACAGCATGAATCCCTGGTTCTTCGGCTCTGCGACAACAATTTCGTAATCCGTCGTCTTCGGTTCTTTACCGGCTTTCAGGGTAACATAAAGGGAAAGGTCGTCTGTCGCAGTCGCCCGCTGGATCCTGCGGTCCAGCGATTGGGTGTTTTCTATGCTGCCGGGCCGGATACCCAGCCTTCCCTTAAGGTAAGAGGCGCGGGTATGGCGATTGCCCGTTACGGTAACGTCGCCCGTTTTGCCTTCTATCAGCGCAATACGCACCTGGCCTGCATGGATCGTTTGGGGCGGAAGATACGCGCAGCAGGTGATCCAGCCGTTTTCCTTATAAAAACTGTTGATCTTTTCTACAATCTCATAAAGGTTGTCCAGCGTTACTTCTTTGCCAATATAAGGAGAAACGATTTCATTTCGCTTTTCCGGCGGCAGGATCAACGACTCGTCGGTTTCTACCGAATGCAAAACAAAACGAACCGCGCCTTTCTGCCCGGAAGGCTTCTGCTGTTGGTCCTCGATACCCTCTTTTTGTTTATCCCTTTGTTCCTGCATCTGCCGCTCAATGCGTTCCCGCTCTATCTGCTCCTGCATCTGCCGAAGCTGGACGCCCGGATCAATAGCAGCCGGACTCGGGGCTGCCAGCGCAACGCAAGGGACACTGCACAAGGCAAAAGCCAATGTGATTTCCAAGATACTCTTTTTCATCATTTGTGATCACCGTTCATAATTTCTTTCTTAAAAATAAAGCTCATGATTATTATTTTACATTTCCGTTTTATTCTTAAATAAACTTAACAACTTCTAACTTTAATATTTTATCACATTTTCTTCTTATTCAAAATGCATATATCTCCAAAATCTTTGTTTTTCTCTCTTAAATTTATAATGGGCTGGTACACAATTAAGAAGATGGAAAGCACAAAACCGCTCCCATCCATTACGGACAGGAGCGGCATAGCAGTATCTGATAATACATTACCCTGTTTTATCTTACTTCTTCGCAGGCTCTTCCGGCTTCTTCGCTTCTACCGGGGTTACCTGGAAGGCGGTAATCTTCGGCGCATTATTCTCCAGCGCAAAGATGACAATAATACGGGCGAACTTATCTTTTGCCACAGAGCCGATATATACCAGTTCGTCAGCGCCGTTATAACCCTTTTCAAAATTGTAAGGTTTGTTCAGAAGCACAAAGTTCGGATTCTTAATCGTGCCAACCTGTTTTTTGACACTATCCTTCAAGGCTGTGAATTTGTCCGCCGGCAGTTTGGTCTTCAGCCCCTGACTGAAGTCGCGGCTGGCTGCGTCATAAGTTACCGTACTGCCGGTAATAGCCGCTATCAACGTATCTGCCGCTTTTTCTTCTGCCGCAAAACGACCGGCTGCGCCCTCTGCAAAGCAGCTTGCGCTGATGGTTAATGCAAGAAGAGCAGTCAGTAATATCTTTTTCATAGAAAACTCCTCCATTCTGTTGCATGCTTCGGCAACTTATACTATTACCTTAACATTATAACACTATTCCGGGAATAATTAAATCATTTTCTAATATTTTTTTCCAAACTACACACCACACGTTGATAAACAGTTTCTATTTTTCTTTCTTCGCCAGTTCTTCCCGCAGATACTCTTCCGCCTTTTTCAGCTGCACGTCGATGGTCGCCTTTTCCGGCAGTTCAATTTCCACATCCGGCTTCACGCCGACCTTGTGGATAGAACGCCCGGAAGGAGTATAATACATGGCAGTGGTCAGTTTCACCCCGGTGTTTGTCGTAATGTGGAAAACAGACTGGACACAGCCTTTTCCGTACGTTGTAGTTCCAAACAGCTTGCCCGCTTTGGTGTCCTGTACAGCGCCGGACACAATCTCCGATGCACTGGCGCTGCCATGATCGATCAGTACCGCCAAAGGATACTTTACTTTTTCCAGCTTGGAATCATACACCTTGGTCTCGCCTTGTTTATCAGTAATGGAAACCACAGGGCCTTTAGGCACAATAAAGTTGGCTACTTTCACACACTCATTCAGCAGCCCGCCGGGATTATGGCGCAAATCCAGCAACGTAGCCTGCATGCCTTCCTGTTCCAGTTTTTCATAAGTCTTTTTAAACTCTTCACCGGTATTCTCGTTGAACATGGCGATTCGGATATAACCGATCTTGGAATCCGGCAACATCTTTCCCGCCACGGACTGGATTTTGATATCGTCCCGCACAATATCCGCCGTAAACTGCTGGCCGTTTTTGTGTTCCAGCAGCAGCTTCACGCTGGTTCCTTTTTTACCTCGGATGGTGCTGACCACATCCTCCAGGGTACGGCCTTTGGTATCTACATCGTTCACCTTCAGAATCTTGTCTCCGGCTTCGATACCCGCCTTGGCTCCGGGTGAACCTTCCATGGGGGACACTACTACAAACTCCTTGTTGCGCTGGCCCAATACCACGCCGATGCCGCCAAAAGTTCCGTCTGTCATCTCATTCAGACGGGTAAAGCCCTTTTCGTCCAGATATTCTGAATACGGATCGTCCAGGCTTTCCACCATGCCGTGCATGGCCCCTTCAAACAGCTTTTTATCTGTGTATTCCCCAACATAACTGGAATGGATCCTGCCCAGCGTATAAAGAAACTGAAGGGTTCCTCCCAGATTATGGGTAATCTTTTGCATTCCCCACAGCATACAGCCCAGCGTAATTATAACTGTTACAAATGCAGTCACGGGAATCAGCCAAATGCTAACTTTCTTATTAAACACGTGCTCCCTCCGCTACTCTACGGCAAATAATTCAATGGTTCCGTTACTTGACCATGCAAACGTACTTCAAAATGACAATGGGGTCCTGTAGAATAACCGGTGCTTCCTGCATAAGCTACCAGCTGGCCCTGGGACACGCGCTGACCTTCGCTGACCGTCAGGCTGGAATTATGCCCATAGATTGTTACCAGTCCGCCGCCGTGGTCGAGCATGATAGTATAGCCGTAACCGCCCATCCAGCCGGAATAAACCACTACGCCGGCTGCCGCTGCGTGGATGGGCGTTCCGTAATCCACTGCGATATCCATGCCGGAATGATACTTCCGGGTACCGAAGATGGGATGCACACGCCAGCCATAATAAGACGTAATCGTTCCGGAACAGGGCCATACAAAAGAGCCGTTCCCGCCGCCGGAAGGCATTACCGAAGCAGTCTCAATCCCCTGCAGCATGGACTTGATGTTATCGGAAATGGCCAGCATGCGGTCATATTCTTCATCGGATTTACGCTTTTCCTCTTCCGCCCTGTATAACTTCTGAGCCCGTTGTTCCCGCATGGTTTCCGCATCGCTGCGTTTCTGTACCAAAGCGGCCTTGTCCTTTTTGATTTCTGCCATCTGGGCATCCAGCTGATCCTGCCGTTTCTGGATTTCTGCCGCTTCTTTTTCCACGATAGCAATCAGGTCCAGGTCGCTGCGGATGATTTTCTGCAGCAAGTACATACGGGAGGCAAAATCGCCAAAATCCTTGGCCCCCAGCAATACATCCAGGTAATTGATCTGGCCGTTTTCATAAATGTCACGTAGACGGCGGCGGTAAATTAACATCCGCCCTTCCATTTCTTCTTTCTTTTTATTCAGTTCTGCTGTATTTTTATCAATATCTTTCTGTAGCGCGTCCGCCTTTTTCTGCAGCTTGTCAATATCCTGCTGCAGACGGCTCAGACGGGCCACGATTTCACCGAGACTTTCCTTGGCTTCTTCAACCTTATGTTTCGCCTGGTCCTTCTTTTCTTCGGCTACCTGTACGTTGTGCTGGGCCTTGTCCAGTTCCTTCTGCTTCTTTTCCATTTCGCTGGCAGCAAAGGCCGGCAGCATGTTCAGCAAAAAGAACCATACGGCAAACAGCGCTGCGATGATTTTACGTGATTTCATAGGACAGCCTCCCTATACCCGCAGGAATTTCTTCAGGGATAGGTAACTGCCCAACGCGCCGATCAGCGTACCGCAGGCCAGGATGAAAATGTCCGCGTACAGCAGGGTCGGCCAGGACGGCAACACCGGGAAGAACGCAAAGGTCGTATGCAGCCTGCCGCTGAGGCTGACATAAATCAAATCAACGACAGCGCAGGCAATGATGCCGCCCCCCAGCCCCAGGGTCATGCCTTCCAGCATGAAGGGCCAGCGGATGAACCAGTCGGTGGCGCCTACATATTTCATAATAACTACCTCACGCCGCCGGGCAAACACGGTAAGGCGTATGGTATTTATGATAATGAACAGGGTGGCAAAACATAAAAACACAATCAGCACCGCGCCGCCGATGCGCATCACCCGGGTCAAGGCAAACAGGTGCTCCACCACTTCCTGTCCGAATTTCGCGGTCTCCACCTTAGGCCAATGTTCCACCTGGGAAACCAGTGCCTTGATCCGTTCCGGCCTGTCTACCTGCACTTCAAAAGAAAAGGGGAAGGGATTGTCCTTGCCAAGCGCCTTTAATAAGGTTGCCTGGTCCCCCAGCCGGTTCTTGAAACGCTCCATGGCCATGGCTTTGGTTATCTCCGTAACCTTTACCACGCCTTCCATCTTTTTCAGTTTTTCCCGCATATCGGCCACTTCTTCCCCGGTAGCGGTATCCTCCAGATAGACCGTCATCTCCACCTGGCCTTCCAGATATTTCGCCAGGTTATCCGTATTCAGGTACATCAGCAGGAAAATGCCCAGTACCAAAAGGGAAACCGCAACCGTTGAGACAGAAGCAATACTCATAATGCCGTTGCGCTTAATGGATTTGCCTGTCTCACGGATAAAATATTCCTTACTGCTCAGACTCATATCCGTATACTCCGTTCAATTCGTCGCGAACGATTTCTCCATGCTCGATGGCAATGACTCGCTTGCCCATGGCGTCTACAATTTCCTTGTCATGGGTCGCCATGATAATCGTCGTGCCGGTATTGTTGATCTCCTGGAAAATCTCCATGATTTCCATACTGGTTTCCGGATCCAAGTTTCCTGTCGGTTCGTCTGCTATTACCAGACTGGGGCTGTTGACAATCGCCCGCGCAATAGCAATACGCTGCTGTTCTCCGCCGGACAGTTCGTTCGGTTTGGAATAGGCCCGGCGTCGCAGTCCAACAAGATCAAGCACGTTCATCACGCGCCGTTTGATCTTCCGGTACGGCGCCTCAATAACCTGCATGGCAAACGCCACGTTATCATACACCGTACGATCCGGCAGCAGACGGTAATCCTGGAATATGATCCCCAACTGGCGCCGCAGGTACGGTACTTCCTTCGCTGTTAATTGTAAAATGTCCACATCATTCAGACGGATGCTGCCGGAGGTAGGAAGCACTTCCCGGAACAACATCTTGATAAACGTGGACTTGCCGGCCCCGCTGGGACCTACGATAAAAACAAATTCACCCTGCTCAATTCGAATGTTAATATTACGCAGCGCCACATTCCCGCCGGGATATGTCTTGCTGACATCGATCATTTCCAGCACTGGTAAAGCTCCCTCCAAAATGATACCGGGAAAACGGTTCCCTTCTTAAATACTATACAACTTTTTGTGTACGCCGTTTGCAAAATAATTGCGAATTATTACTGTTTCAAGGAAACACAGATTAAATGAATTTGTATGCTTGCCGAATTAATCAATGGTTCCTTAACAGTTCAAAGGCTTTTACCGCATTGCTCTGAGCCAACTTCCGCATGGCAGCGATACGTTCTTCCTGAAGCATCAGTTCATTACCCCACAGTTCGTCTGCCGCTTTTTCTACGTTCACAGCCTTCAGCGTTTCCACAGTACCTACAGCCTGGGCTCCTATCGCTTTAACAAAGCTGTCTACCTTAGGATCATAGGAAATAGCCATCAGGGGAACCTTCATGACCGCAGCAAAAATCAGGGCATGCAGACGCATGCCGATGAGCAGACGGAAACTGCCCACGATACTGAGAAATTCCTCTGTAGAATAATTCCCTTTCACCAGCACAACTTTGTTACGGGTCTTAGGAATGTCCTCCACAAGCATCTGGCTGGACTTCAGGTCCATAGACATCTGCAACGGCAGAACAGCAATCTGGGCATGATACCGTTCACTGAGATTACCAAGGGCAATAGCCAACTGCTGAAGACAGCGTTGGTTTTCCGGCCAGTCCCGCACAGAAATACCAATAATAGGTTTATAAGGATCAAGTCCCGCCTTTGATAAAATCTCTTTGCCATTTAGTTTAGACGCGGGGTTCAGGGTCAGCACCGAATCGGCTGTAACTTCAACCTTTGCAGCGGGAACACCCATACGGGCCAGTTCTTCCGCCGAATCTTCATCCCGGACGGTAATCACATCTGCTTTGCTCACTACCACGCGGGTCAGCAGGCGCATGAAGCGGTTGCGGATCGGCCCGATACCCTGAGCGAACAGCATAACCTTCTTCCCCTTCCACTTTGCTGCCGCAATAATGGAAAGGTAATAGGCCAGGCTGCGTTTACTGGTCACATCCTGCAGCAGGCTGCCGCCGCCGCTGATGACCAGGTCGGCTTCGCCGATGGCCCGTAGCAGCCGTACTGCCGCAAAACGGTACAGCGATTTTACCTGATGTTTTACGATTGTATTGCCCGGATTCCCGGAAATAACGGTTATGTCCGCTTTCGGCTCAATGGCGCGCAAAGAGGCAAGAATCGCCGTCAGGAGCGCCTCGTCGCCGGCGTTGTTGAAACCGTAATACCCGGAAATAACGATTTTACTCATTAACTGTAAATCTCCTTAGCCACGGTTTTACATATGGCATGATAATTGAAACCGCAATAACTGCAATGATTCCCAACGCTGAACCTAACAAGTACCCGTCTGCCGCACGGATATAGCTCATCATGGCCGGCGTACGCATATGGCAGAAGGTTTGCACCAGGGAACCCTGCCCGATCACTGCTCCAATCACCAGCGCCAGCCTGCACCAGTTCGGCGCCATACGACAGGCAGCCAGCACAGCCAGGAAGAAGGCAGGATGACCTATCAGGAATTCCTTTTCCCGGGGGCGGGCATACATGACCTGTTCCAGGAAAAGACGCAGTTTGATCTCAATGGCAGGCACCGGCACACCGCCGGTATGGCCGCTGCGCCCTACAAAAATGTAAGCTACAAACAACAGGATACCCAATATAACAAAATGCCCCAGCGTAAGACGGGTCTTACAAATCTGCACAAGTTGGGAAAACAGATCCGCCGGTTTGGCCGAATCCTGTGAAAAGATACTGTATTGCCGCAAAAATAACAGCAAAGTCAACAGTACCGGCATGATAAAGGTCAGCTTCACACCACGATAGATATCTGCTTCCAGAAAGAAACGGGTATCTCCCATGATAGCGGCATTCAAGGTCGCGCCAATCAGGGAAAGGACTATCGCCAGGGCCAGCTGCCACAGAGCAGTAAAAATAACAGTCATTGTGGACCTGTTATCTTCTTTTATATTTTCCCACAATGACATAATCACGCTGATGGAAAGAACCGGGTACAGAACAGCTGACAAAAACGCCAGTCCTTGCCGGATAGATAATCCACGGCCCATGAAAAGGCTGTAGGCTGTCAGCAGCATGCCAACGCCGATCAGTATGTATTGTTTTGTTCCCTTAAAAGCAGGAATGATCATTCCTATATACATAGCTAACGCAGCCCAGGCTCCCAATGCCACCAGCAGCAGCATGGTACGATCCGGTTCATAGGAACCGGCAAAGCCCGGATTGCCGTTGGCAGAGGCAGCTGCTTCGCAACCCGGTTTCTGGAATACGCCGGCCACACCGATCTTATAACCGCGAGCTTTAACCTGCTGCGTGATCTGCCGCATATAATCCAGGTTCAGGTCAATAATATCTACCCCGTTCTGGGGCTTTAAAAACAGCCGTACGTAATTGAGGCGGATGTTCCGTTCCTCGTCCGCCAGGGCCCAGCGCCGCAGGGCATCCGGCATCATCAGCTTGCTGTTTTCCTGGGCGTCGATATTTAGCACCCGCACCGCGTTGTTATCCACACTTCGCAGCAATGCGTCCAGTCCGGCAAAGTTGGCAAACTGCAGTTGGGTCACATGTTCCAGCAGTCCCAGCCTGATATTCCGCTCCGTCAGCTTTTTACCCATGTAGTCAATATCGGAAGGGAAACCGATCACATCCGTGCCGCAGGGAACATATGTGGTCACCTGCACGCCGGCTTTATCAATGCGGGCAAAAAGGCTGTCTACCCCTTTCTGCGTATACGGCAGATAATTCTGGGGACGAACCGCAACATAGAAACCCTTCTGCTGTACTTCTTTCAGTTCCTTAACGGACAAGCCCAGAGGCGCCTGCATCATAGGCGTCTTTGCCCGGTAGTCCGGTTCCAGCAGCAAACGGGAATCGCCTTTTACCTCCAGGATTTCCGGAGCCTGGCTGAATTGTTTCACCCGTTCTGCACCGTAACGCAGGAACAGGTCTTCTTTCACTTCGCTCCAGGCCTCTTCATCATTGCCCCGGGTCACATACACCGCGTCCGGATCAAGGTCCGGAGAAGCAAGGACCGCATCAAAAGCACCCCGGTGTACACCGACCGCCGCCTTTTGCAGCACATCCCCCGGCATGGCGGAGATACGTTTCTCCCGGTCCAGCCGTTCCAGGGTTGCGTCGTATACGATCAGCGTGGTCACACCGGCATCCTTAAACTGCTGCAGCAGTTTATCGCTGCTGTAGCCTTCCCGCTGGGCCATCATCCGGATCGCCTGATAATCCAGCGTCTGTTCCACGGTATCATTCCGCTTCTCAACCCGGATACGTGTCTGTACAAGCCACAATGCTGCACAGAAAGCAATAGCGATGCATGCGATCAATATGGGATTGTAACGGTTTTTCCAATCCTGTAAACTCATTATCTTTTCCCGCCAGATGCTTTCTTTTATATACCCTTTAACATTTAACAGTAAAATTTGCATAACTAACAGCGGCGTACCCGGAATACGTCGCTGTTACCTTTTATATCTGTTTTGCCGCTAATCGCTTAGCTTCATATTCCTGTCGGAGATAGGCCTCCACAAAGGGGCGCAGGTCCCCGTCCATCACACCGTCTACGTTGGAAGTCTCGTAAGAGGTGCGATGGTCTTTTACCATGGTATAAGGCTGGAATACATAGGAACGAATCTGGCTGCCCCATTCGATGGCCTGGTAATCCCCGGCCAAATCACTGATCTTGGCATCCCGTTTCGCCTTTTCAAACGCATATAACTTGCCCCGCAGCAGCTGCAACGCCTTTTCCCGGTTCTGAATCTGGCTGCGCTCATTCTGGCACTGCACCACGATGCCCGTAGGCAGGTGGGTCATGCGTACCGCTGAGGATGTCTTGTTAACGTGCTGGCCGCCGGCGCCGCTGGCCCGGTACACATCCACCCGCACTTCTTCCATGTTGATTTCCACGTTCACCGTGTCATCCAGTTCCGGCATCACGTCTACCGCGGAAAAAGAAGTGTGGCGGCGGGCATTAGCGTCAAAGGGGGAAATGCGCACCAGCCGGTGCACGCCCTTTTCGCTGCGGAAAAAACCGTAGGCGTTATGCCCGTTGATCTGCAGTGTCGCGCTCTTGACCCCGGCTTCATCCCCTGCCAGGTAATCCAGCATTTCCACCTGGTAGCCGTTCCGCTCCGCAAAACGGGTAAACATGCGCAGCAGCATGGAAGTCCAGTCCTGGGCTTCCGTTCCGCCAGCACCGGCGTGCAGCGTCAGGATCGCGTTGTTGGCATCATACTCTTCCGAAAGCAGCATGCCCAGCTCCAGATGATGCAGTTCTTCTTTGATTTTATTTAAGGCTTCATCCATTTCCGGAATCAGGGACTCGTCCTGTTCTTCCGCCGCCATTTCCTGCAGCACTTCCAGGTCATCCAGTCCCATTTCCAGATTTTTGTATTCTTCAACTTCTGATTTTAAATCGTCAACATCCTTGGAAATCTTCGTGGCCTTCTCCGGGTTGTCCCAGAAAGAAGGTTCTCCCATCAGGTGTTCCAGTTCCGCTATCTTTTCCTCTTTGCTGGGGATGTCAAAGAGATCCCCTCATTTCGTCCAGTTTTTTCTTGAGACTTGCGATTTCCGGTCTGTATTCTTCAAGCAGCAACTTTCTCACATCCTTTACTGGTTATTTTGCAGCTTTGCTCATTAAAACCGGCAAAGCTCTGTTCATAGTTGCGCAAACTCATGTCGCAGCAACCAGTTTCTATTTCCCTTTCCCGCAGCAGTTTTTATATTTTTTCCCGCTGCCGCAGGGACAGGGATCGTTCCGTCCGATTTCCGGCCCGTTGTTTACCACCGGCTGCTTCACCGCTTCCCCTTCTACCGTATCCACTGTGGGGTTATTCATGGTAGCGTTTTCCAGATGGTCGTCCATGGTCATCATAGGCTGGGACACCACGTTGACGCGGTACATGTATTTCACCACGTCGTCCTCGATGGCTTCGATCATGGCCTCAAACATATCAAAGGCTTCGAATTTATATTCCACCAGGGGATCCTTCTGGCCATAGGCCCGCAGGCCCACGCCTTCACGCAGCATATCCATGGCGTCCAGGTGTTCCATCCAGTGGTTGTCCACCACCTTCAGCATAACCAGGTTTTCCAGCTCCCGCATGATTTCCGGGGTGATTTCTTCTTCCCGGCTGGCATAAATATCATCCGCCAGCTTATGCAGGTATTCACCGATCTCATCCCGACCCAGGTCAGCCAGTTTTTCTTCTTTCAGTTCGCCAAAAGGAGCAAAGTATTCTTCGCAGTAGCGTACCATGTTCTTCAAATCCCAGTCTTCGGAATAGGATTCCGGCGGGCAGTACATGGTCATGGCCCGGTCCACGATCTTGTGGGTGAATTCCATGACGGTGGAACGCAGGTTTTCCTGGTCCAACACTTTGCGGCGTTCCTTATAGATGACTTCGCGCTGCTGGTTCATGACGTCGTCATATTCCAGTACCATTTTACGGATGTTGAAGTTACGCTCTTCCACTTTCTTCTGGGCATTTTCAATAGAACTGGTAACCAGTTTGTTCTCTATGGGCTCGTCCTCTTCCATGCCCAGCTTGTCCATCATGCCCTTGATCTTATCGGAACCGAACAGGCGCATGAGGTCGTCTTCCAGGGACAGGTAGAAGCGGGAAGAACCGGGGTCGCCCTGACGGGCACAGCGGCCCCGCAGCTGGTTATCGATACGGCGGCTTTCATGGCGTTCCGTACCCAGGATATGCAGGCCGCCCTTTTCGGCCACGCCTTCGCCCAGCACAATGTCGGTACCGCGGCCCGCCATGTTGGTAGCTATGGTGACCTGGCCGGGCTGGCCGGCGTCCGCCACGATCATAGCTTCTTTTTCATGATACTTGGCATTCAGCACATTGTGGGGGATGCCCTGCTTCTTCAGCAACGCGCTCAGGTCCTCGGACTGAGTGATGGAGGTAGTACCGACCAGCACCGGCCGTCCTTCCTTATGCAGCTCTACGATTTCTTTCACAACGGCTCTGTATTTGGCAGCCCTGGTCTTGTAGATCACGTCCGGATAGTCCGTACGGATCATAGGTTTGTTCGTGGGCACCACGACAACATCCAGACCGTAAATCTTCTGGAATTCCTGTTCTTCCGTCTTGGCCGTACCAGTCATACCGGCCAGCTTCTTGTACATACGGAAATAGTTCTGGAAGGTGATGGTAGCCAGGGTCTGGCTTTCGCGCTGCACCACTACGCCTTCCTTGGCTTCGATGGCCTGGTGCAGGCCTTCGGAATAACGACGCCCGTACATGAGACGTCCGGTAAACTCGTCAACGATGATGATCTCGCCGTCTTTTACCACATAGTCCCGGTCCCGGATCATCAGGGTTTTTGCCTTGATGGCGCACATGATATGGTGGGAGAAGTCCACGCCGTGTTCCGTATCGTACAGATTGCTTACGCCCAGGGCTTTTTCCGCCTTGGCAATGCCCACTTCCGTAGGCGCAACCTGCTTCTGCTTTTCATCGACGGTATAGTCTTCGCCCTCTTTCATGTTGGCCACAATGCGGGCGATAACTTTATACAAATCTGCCGATTTTTCACCGGGGCCGGAGATGATCAGCGGGGTACGGGCTTCGTCGATGAGGATGGAGTCCACTTCGTCCACGATACAGTAATTCAGCTCCCGCTGCACCATCTGTTCCTTGTCCACTACCATGTTATCACGGAGATAGTCGAAGCCGAATTCGTTGTTGGTACCGTAGGTAATATCCGCACGATAAGCCTCTTTCCGACCGGGAAAGTCCTGGTCATGGACGATCAGTCCCACAGAAAGGCCCAGGAAATTGTAAATCCGGCCCATATCCACACTGTCGCGGCGGGCCAGGTAATCGTTGACGGTAACTACATGGACGCCGTGGCCGGTAAGGGCATTCAGGTATACGGGCAGCGTCGCCACCAGGGTCTTGCCTTCGCCGGTACGCATCTCGGAAATTTTGCCCCGGTGCAGAACCACACCGCCGATGAGCTGCACATCAAAGTGACGCAGCCCTGTCGTCCGCTTGGATGCTTCCCGTACCACCGCAAAAGCTTCCGGCAGTATGTCGTCCAGGGTCTCACCCTTCTGCAGGCGCAGTTTGAACTCCGCCGTCTTTGATTTCAGGTTGGCGTCGCTCATACGTTCCATGTCAGGTTCCAGGGCGTTGATCTTATCCACGATGGGCTGGATGTTTTTTAATTCCTTCTCATTGGGATCTCCGAATATTTTCTTTATTAAAGATTCAAACAAAACTAATCACTCCTTAACTTGTGCTGAACAAACAAATATCCATTATTGTCTATTTTAAAATTTTAACAGAAAGAGCAGCAAAAGTCAAAAAAACACGAGGGTTTCGGCACTAAAGTTTGTGAAGTTTACGTGAATAATAAAAACTCTGCATGGATAACATCAAAAATAATAAAACGCACAAAAAATAACGTACTGCATTCACAAAAATATACAAAAACGCAGGACAAATTTTATATCAATTCGTCCTGCGTTACTTATTTATTATTATTGTGTCTTACTGCATATTACATATCTTAAACCTTAACGTTGCTTTTCGCACAAAACTCTATTCCAGTTTTGGCTCCAGCAGTCCGTAATTGCCGTCCTTGCGCCGGTACACTACGCTGACCCCGCCGAAATCCGGATCGAAGAACACGAAGAAATCGTGGTTCAGCAGATTCATCTGCAAGATTGCTTCCTCCGGCGTCATGGGATTCATGGTGAAACTTTTGCTGCGAATAATCTTGAACTCTTCGTCCGCTTCGGCCGGAACAGGGACCTGCTCTGCAACAGGAGCCGCATCCGCCGGTAATTCCCGGAAGTTATTATACTTCCGTTTCATCAGCTTGGTTTTATACTTATGTACCTGCCGCTCAATCTTTTCTACCACAAGGTCAATGGACGAATACATATCCTTTGTGGATTCCTGGGCCCGCAGCAGGATGCCCTTGGCCGGAACGGTAATTTCCGCGATATGATTACCATTTTCAATTTTCAGCACCGCAGTGATATCTCCCACTGCTTTAAACTGCCTTGTCACTTTATCGATCTTTTTTTCCACGTACGCTTTGACTGCCGGTGATACAACGGTGTTTCTTCCTTTTACGATAATGGCCATACTGAGTCCTCCCTGAACATCCAAGGTCACTTGGGTTATTACAGGCTCCGGATCCGGAAGCCGCGGCCCGTTCTGTAACTGATCTGTGATGCCTCCTCTTTGTGTATCCTGTCCGCAGGATTCCTTCCCCGTTGTCCGTTATGTTGTCATTCGACATGTTGCGTTTAATTCCTGTATACGAACTAAGATTTCTAACTTTTGTCACTTTTTCATACAAAACTGCAAAATACGTTACAACTCCATGAGATGATTAAAAGATTAAAACGCAGCGGCGGGGAAGGCCTAAGCAAAACGTCGTGAGCATTTGCGTTGTCTTCCCCGCCGCTGCGTTTATATTATTTGTTCTTGTATTACAAAATCTTCGACAGGAAACTCTGTGTCCTGGGATTCTGTGGATGGTCGAAGACCTGCTCCGGCGTCCCCTCTTCCACGATGTAGCCCCCGTCCACAAACAGTACCCGGTCTCCCACTTCCTTGGCGAAGCCCATTTCGTGGGTCACCACCACCATGGTCATGCCTTCTTTGGCCAGCTGCTTCATAACCTCCAGTACTTCGTTGATCATTTCCGGATCCAGGGCCGAAGTGGGCTCATCAAACAACATGGCTTTGGGCTTCATGCACAGGGCCCGGGCAATGGCCACACGCTGCTGCTGCCCGCCGGAAAGCTGGTCCGGGTAATTATCCGCTTTTTCCGCCAGCCCGACTTTCTTCAGGTACATCCTGGCCAGTTCTTCCGCGTCCTTCCGGCTGGTCTTACGCACCTTCATGGGGGCCAGCACCAGGTTTTCCAGCACCGTCATATGCGGGAACAGGTTGAACCGCTGGAACACCATTCCTACTTCCTTGCGGACCTCGTTAATATTCGCCTCCCCGTTCAGGGGGATGTTGTCAAACACGATCTCCCCGCCGGTGGGTTCTTCCAGGTAATTAATACAGCGCAGTAAGGTAGACTTGCCGCTGCCGGATGGCCCGATGATCACCACAACTTCTTTTTCTTTTATGCTCAGGTCGATGCCTTTCAGGACCTCCAGATCCCCAAAGCTCTTCTTCAACCCTGTGATTTTTATAATATCCTGCCGTTCTGTCGTCATTTTGTTTCAAACTTCCTTTCCAGCAGCCCTGTGAGACGTGCTACCGTAAATGTCAGGATCAGGTAGATGATCGCCACAGCCATCCAGATCTCAAAGGAGGCGTAGGTACGGGCAATGATCAGCTGACCCCGGCGGGTCAGTTCCTCAAAACCGATAACGGAGACCAGGGACGAATCCTTCAGCATGGCGATGAACTCGTTGCCCAAGGGGGGAATGATGCGCTTGAAAGCCTGTGGCAGAATGATATAGCGCATGGTCTGCCACCAGGTCATGCCCAGGCTGCGGCCCGCTTCCATCTGCCCTATGTCAATGGACTGGATGCCGCCCCGGAACACTTCCGCCATATAGGCGCCGCTGTTGATGGAGCAGGCGGAGATAGCCGCGAAGTAGGCATCAACCCGGTGCCCGATAATGCTGGGCAGGGCAAAATACACCAGGAAGATCTGGATCAGCAGGGGCGTGCCCCGGATAAAATCCACATACACATTGCCCATCCAGCGCAGGATCTTAAAGTCAGACATGCGCACCAGGGAAACACAAATACCGATTATCATACCGAAAAAAACGGTAAGCGCCGTGATCTCAACGGTAATGCAGGCCCCCGCGATCAGCAGAGGAAAAGCGCTTTGCATCAATTCAAAATTAACATCCATATGGCAAAACCTTCTTGCTTTTTGTATTTTTTTACATTTTGCAAACCTGCGCAAATGTAAAAACATGCAGCCGCAATGCGCCCGGAACGGAAGCACTGTAACAGCTTTGCAAATATTATACTACATAAAATAAAAATGCAAAAGGGAATTTTATGCAAAACTCCCTTTTGCCTGATATTGAATACAAAAAACGGTTTAACTGTTATGAATTATACAAACTTAACAAAAATCCTTATGGTTTTTCTTCCTTGCTGTAAGAAGTATGCCATTCACCGTCAGTTTCTTATTTCTTCACAGCACCGAACCATTTGGCGTACAGCTTGTCGTATTCGCCGTTCTTCTTCAGATCCAGCAGGGCTTTGTTGATCTCTTTGGTCAGCGGACTGTTTTTCTTCAGGGAAATGCCATAGGATTCCGCTTCCATGGTATCGCCTACGATTTTGGCAAAGTCTTTGCCGCCGCCGGTGGCCAGGAAGTATTCCGCAACGGGCTTATCAATGATGACCGCGTCAACACCTTTGTTCTTCAGCTCTAAGAAGACTTCCGCATTGGTGTTGAAGTTCTTGACCTTGGCACCGGGAACCTTGGATGCCCGTTCCGCGCCGGTAGTGCCGATCTGGACCGCAATACCCTTGTTGCCCAGGTCATTTACGCTCTTTACCGCGGCGTTGTCTTTGCCCACTACCACAACCAGGCCAGATACATAGTAAGGATCGCTCATGTCTACCGCTTTCTGGCGGTCCGGGGTGATGCTCATGCCGGCAATGGCCAGATCGATATTCCCTGCGTTGATGGCGGGAATCAGGGCGTCAAAGCCCATATTGAGGATTTCCACTTTCATGTTCAGCTGCTTGCCGATGGCCCGGATCAGGTCCATATCGAAGCCGTCGAATTCTTTGCTGCCCTCTTTTTGGAATTCAAAGGGCGCAAAAGTCGGTTCCGTACCAACCTTCAACACCTTGGGAGCCTGCGCCGCTTTCTTCTCACCGCCGCCGCAGCCTGCCATCATAACAACCATGACCATTGCCATCAACAACATAAATACTTTTTTCATTTTACCGTAGCCTCCTAAGTTTATAATGCGCGACAACGCTGTTTCATAAAAACCTTACCGCAACAAGACGCCCTGTCGCAAATGTGCAACGGGAACAAAGAATCTTCCGGGTTTTATCTTTCCAGTTCCTTATTTTGCAGGCTTGCTGCCGAACCATTTTTCATACAGCTTGTCGTAGGTGCCGTTTTTCTTCAGGGTATCCAGGGCCTTGTCGATATCTTTTGCCAGTTCCGGTTTTTTCTTGGAAATAACAATACCGTAATCTTCCGCAGTTAAGGGTTCGCCGGCCAGTTTGGCATATTCGCTACCGCCGTTCTTCAGGAAATACTGTAAAACAGGCAGATCGCTGATAACCGCGTCGGCGCCTTTGTTCTTCATTTCCATGCAGGCCAGGTCGCTGGTATTGAAGGTCTTAACCGTCGCGCCTTTATCTTTCAGCTTTTCCGCGTACAGGGCGCCGGTGGTGCCCAGCTGTACGGCAATGGTCTTGCCCTTCAGGTCTTCAAACTTCTTAACGTCGGTTACTTCCTTGCGGACTACAAAAGCCAGACCGGATTTGTAATAGGGCTGGGAGAAGATAACCTGTTTCTTCCGCTCTTCCGTAATGCTGAAGCCCGCGATGGAAACGTCGATGTTACCTGCGTTGATGGCAGGGATCAGGGCATCGAAGCCCATGTTCTTGATGGTACATTTCTTGTATCCCAGCTCTTTGGCGATGGCGCGGATCAGATCCATGTCAAAGCCGGTAAATTCCTTGGAATCTTTCTCCGGGAATTCAAAAGGCGCGAAGGACGGTTCCGTCCCTACGAGCAGTTCCTCTTTTGCAGCCGGGGCCGGGGCCGCCGCTTTTTTGTCGTCAGCCTTTTTGTCCCCGCCGCCGCAGCCGGCTGCCAGGATCCCCAGAGCCAGCACCAGAACACTTAATAACACTGTCAGTTTTTTCATTTTCTTTTCCCCCTCCGGTTTTTTACTATGAAAGTCCAAAAGCAGGCCCGCAGGCCGGTACCGATTTACAACTTTCATGTTATGTAGGAACTTCGCAGTTCCTTATGCAGCGCGATGCGCAATGCGTCATAATAATTACAGCAATCTTATAATTTTACGGTAATTACGCAGCCGAAACTACTTTTTGTCTATGCCTTTTCCGAACCATGTATCATAAATCTTGTCGTAGGTGCCGTTTTTCTTCAGGACCTCCAGCGCATGATCTACCGCTTTAACCAGATTCTGATTCTTTTTGGAAACAACAATACCATAGTCTTCTGAGGTCAGATGCTCTCCCACCAATTTGGCGTATTCACTGCCACCGTTCTTCAGGAAATACTGTAAAACCGGCAGGTCGCAGATGACCGCGTCCGCCTGTTTCTTTTCCAGTACCATGAAGGCTTCTTCCGTGGTATCAAAGGGTTTGAGAACAGCCCCTTTCGCCTTCAGCTTCTCGCCGTAGGCAGCGCCTGTGGTGTCTTTTTGCACCGCGACGGTCCTGTCTTTTAAATCATCAAAGGTTTTTATATCCGTGATCTCTTTCCTCACCGCAAAAGCAAGCCCGGATTTATAATAAGGGCGGGAAAACAGTACGAGCCTCTGGCGTTCTTCCGTAATGCTCAGCCCGGCGATCACCAGGTCCACTTTGTCGGAATTGACAGCCGGGATCAGGTTATCAAAATCCATATGCCTGATGGTACATTCTTTATAGCCTATCTCTTTGGCTATTGCCCGGATCAGGTCCACGTCAAAACCGATCATCTTCCCTGGTTCTTTACCGTAAAACTCAAAGGGAGCAAAAGAAGCCTCTGTCGCAACTACCAGCTCATCCTTCACAACCGCTTTGTATACTGCTTTCGGATTATTCTTATCCCCGCCGCAACCTGCAGCCAAAACTCCTATGGTTAAAATGAGAAAGCTTAATAAAGCTGTCAGCCTTTTCATCCAAAAAACCTCCAAATAATTCTGCCATTTTGAAATATCCATGGCAGAATGCCTGTCGTCACTTCTTCTGCACCTGTGATGCCGATAGTGTCAGGAAACAACATTCCCTTACCACGGAATAAAAACGCCCCGGCTGACCTGGTTTTCGCCCCCACACCCGCCTGCTGGAAGGTTCGCTCCTAAGCTTCCGCTCCCCACTACTGCTCCTCTCGTATATCGGGAATCATCGTTTCAACCTGTGCGAAATGCACAGGCAAAACCGCTCTCATTCTTACGGCAGGACTTACCTCTAAGCTGCACCGTGCTCACAGTAATTTTACTGCTTACGTGGATCGTTTCGCCTGCAACTGGCATCGACTTTCAACCACAGACCCGGATTGTTTTTATTATTCATTAAATATAACATAACGACCTGAATATTACAAGCTTTTTACAGCACTATCGTAAGCCCTTTGTATCATGTGTTTAATTGTTAACACATAGAGCACCATATAGCAAACCTGTTTTTGGCGAATTTCAGTTTGTCTTGACGGAA
>JAFZIG010000135.1 GCA_017554485.1 Acidaminococcaceae bacterium
AATGTGGTGGGTCATCATGCTGCGCTGGGCCACCGCCATGCTCTTGGCGGAAGCGTTGGAAGAAATAGCGCTCAACGCTTCCTTCGCCTGATCACCGTTCATGTAAAACAGTTTCTGCATCTCATTCATTCGCGGGTCGTTGTTACGTTTCAAGTTCCGGTACATGGCCGCCATGGCATCAAAGGTTTCATTTTGGACTTCGTTTGCGCCATCCATATTGTTCGCGGCTTCCACCACAACCGAAAGGTCCCCGCCTTCGATCTCGTTCTTCGCGCTGAGCATACCGCTCAGTTTGTACTCCGTCCCCGCCAGGTCTTTCGTCGTTCCTGTAATCGACCCGGCTTTTACTACAGTGTACCTGTCGTCCGGCATAGGCGTCGCCCCTAAGGGTACAGGCACCGTAGAACCGTTTATGTCCGCCTCGCCCTTCACGATGAACTGCGTGTTCGTCCCGTTTTGGTACCGGCTCAGCAGCACGCCGCGGGAGATTATCTTATCCATGGTCAGGTTACCGCTGCCTGTGGCATCACCGGCCACTGCAATATTGTTGTTGTACAACGTACCGTTAATTGTACCCCGGCCTGCAATCGTACCTTGTTCCACACTGTAGGCATCACCGGCCACAGACCCGTCAATAGACAGCGTGCCCTGCTTCGCGATGCTGGCGCCCTGGTAGGTGTTGTTGCCGGATAAGGTCAATGTGCCCTCTCCGCTTTTCACCAGCCCTACGGGCAGGTTGATCAGCCCGCTGTTCGCTGCGTCTTCGTTGAAAAAATCTATGTAGTCTTTTACGAAATCTTTCCCGGCCACTTCGTCATCGGAACCGTGGTGCGTTCGGTCCAGCCAGTTCGTTTTATAGTAATTGTAACGTGTCTTTAAATCTTCTTCCGTGCTGTCCGCCGCCAAAAGGCCCACGCGCACTTCTTTGATGTCATTGGCCCAGGTGGAATCATACCCCGCGGTATCCACCGCATACAAAGCCTGGGGCGCCGGTTTCCCCTTCACCGTGTAAGCACTGCTGATGTCAGAAGACGAAAGCCGCCGGGCGTTCAGGGCGCCGGGGCCGTCCACCGCCTTGCCGGCGTCGAGGATGCCCTGGCCGATGAGCGCCTCCAGGGGCACATTGTAATAGTCATGGATGGTGCATCCAATATAGGCTTCATAATATTTCGGACGAAAGCGGTTCAGGAAATCCAGGCACTCCGCCCTTTGCTCTTGCGGTGTTCGAAGCTTTCCGTCAAAATAAAAGATATTCAGATATTTATCCCCACTCAGTTCAGAGCAAAGCAACACCGTATAGCCGGTATGGGAAATCACATTGGGATTAGCCGTGGAAAGCAGAACATCCCCAATCTGTTCCCCTGTCATATAGGGAAACGCCTGCTGCACCAGCGCCGCCGCCCCGGCAACAAAAGGAGCTGCAGCAGAAGTGCCGGACCCTGTTCTATCAATCTCGTTGTCACGGGCATAATCCGGATTGGCGGAAACGATGTTCTCTCCCGGGGCCGCCAGGGTGCCGTCCTCGTTGAAAGATGCGCCGTTACTAAAAGAACCCAGAACATTACTGCCGTGGATACGCCCCTCTTCTTTCGTCAGGTGTTTCGCATCCTCCAATGCGGTAACAGTAATGACATTAGTGGCTACGGCCCTGCCCTCATACCAGTGAGTTAAACTATGACCCAGTATCGGCATCGGATATCCTTGATTCCCGGCAACCCAAACGAACAGTTTATTTTTTCCCAGGGGTGAATCGATAACCGTAAAACTCGTATCCACAAAAGTTTCTTTGCAATACCAGTACATGAAGTCCCGGATTGTTTCATTTTCTTCAAGCAACTCCCATGGGTAATCATGGTAGCCCCAGGAACAATTAACGATTTTTATAGCGGGATCATCCAGAAAAACGTCTGCCCAACCGGGTCTCACATAAGACCCGTTCCAGGAATAGCTGTCAGCCAAAACAGAACTGACCAGTTCCCCGTCAAACGCCACCCCGTGCATGCCAACTCCGTTCCGGCTGGCAGCTGCGATACCGGCCACAATGGTTCCGTGCATAAAGTATTGCCAGTAATCGCTGTCGGCAACATTGTGTTCTGTTTCGTTTTCATCAATATAGGAAGGGTAAAAATTTTCCGCCACATAACTGTTTTGTTTCGTATTAAATTCCGGCGACGTAAAATTGACCGGTTGATCGCTGATGCCGACGGTGATGCCTTTGCCGGTATAGCCTTTGCTGTAGGCGGTAGACGCGTTGATGATGTCCAGACCGTTGCTTTTAAAATATTCTTCTGTTTCAAAAGCAGAGGGAGCCGCCGCCCGGGCATGGGAAAAGAAGCCAAGGCAAAGCCCCAGCACGATGGTTCTGGCAAATATCGCTTTTTTCTTTTGCGAAAAGAATCCGTTCACGACGTTCACCTGCAATAAAAACGCTCACAAACAATCTTGTTCCGTGTCAACTTTAGTTAATAATATTATAGCAAAACAGCCGCAGAAAAATCTACGGCTGTAAGAAAAACTGCAATTTACCACATTCTCTTCACTGTCACGCTGCAGGAAAAGTCCCTGTCGTGACGGCCACGGGTGAAGCTTGCGTCGCCGCCTACGCTCCAGCCTTTGGCGATTTCCGCTTCACCGCCGATGGACAGCACGAAGTGAGTCTTATCCTGCACGTTGCGCATGTCGTAAGTGTTGGCTGCATCTCCCATGTAGCTGTACCGCAGTTTCGGTTCCGCCCCCGCAAAGGCGTGGCGCACACCGGCACGGATAGCATAGTTGCCTCCGGACAGGTAACGTTTGAACTCTACGCCGGCTCCCATGCCGAAATAATCATTGTGTTTGCTGTCTACTACCTGGTTATATACGCCTGCCCCCTCTTCGCTGTAACCGTTCTGCCACAGCCTTGAAATCTGTGCGTTCACATAGGGACACACGTGCCAGGGCACGTTTTTGGTTGCGTGTAAATCGTAGAGGTACTCGCCGCCCAATTCCAGAATGCGGCTGTGGTAACGGGCACGGGCCGTCCTTCCTGCACCATCCGCATTCCCCCGGTGCAGCTTGTTCCGCATCCAGCCGTAGTCCAGGTATGCCATGGC
>JAFZIG010000136.1 GCA_017554485.1 Acidaminococcaceae bacterium
ACTTTTTGTGTTTAACAAATCTTAGAAGCCGATCTTGTCAACAAAGGTGGGTTTGCCGTCTTTTACTTCGATGATCAGAGCGGGAACAATGGGGTTGTGCTTCTCGTCAAAGCTCAGCTTGCCGCCTGCAACCGGCAGGTCTTTCGTCTTGGCCATGGCTTCGGCGATCTTCACACCGTCTTCGGTGCCGGCGCGTTTGTAAGCGTCAGCCAGGATCAGAACAGTGTTGTAACCCATCATGGAGAAGAAGTCCGGGTCTTTCTGATATTTTTCTTTGAAAGCTTTTATGAACTTCTGGGTGGAAGGATCGGTATCATCCGCACTGTATGCGCTGCTGTAATAGGTCTTGTTCAGCGCTGCCTTGCCTGCGATTTCGATCAGCTTCGGGCTGTCCCAGCCGTCGCCGCCCATCATGGGAACGTCCAGGCCGATTTCACGGGCCTGTTTTACGATCTTGCCAACTTCTTCATAGTAACCGGGAATATAAATCGCTTCCGGATTCTGGGCTTTGATCTTGGTCAGACCGGCTTTGAAGTCCATGTCTTTTGCCAGATAAGCTTCTTCCGCAACGATCTTGCCTTTGAAGTTCTGCTTGAAAGCGTCAGCCAGACCCTTGGAGTAGTCGCTGGAGTTGTCGCGGTAGATCGCAACGCTCTTAACTTTCAGTTTGTTGTCAGCAAAAGCTGCCATTACTTTGCCCTGGAACGGGTCGATGAAGCAGGCACGGAAAATGAACTGACGTACTTTGCCGGCTTTGGCATCATACGTGATGGCATCCGCAGTAGCTGTCGGTGCTACAGAAGGAAGTTTGTTAGCTGTAACGATCGGTTCTGCTGCCATGGTGCAGCCGGAAGTGGCCGGGCCTACGAAGCCGATCAGCTTGTTCTGGGTAACCAGTTTGGTAGCCGCATTGCCGGATTCAGAAGGCTCCGACTTGTTGTCGGCTTCCACGATACGCAGTTTTTTGCCGTTTACGCCACCGGCCTTGTTGATTTCATCAACTGCCATTTTGCAGCCGGACAGTGCGGACTGGCCATAGCTGGCCACGTTACCGGTCAATTCATAGTTGGCGCCGATCAAAGCTTCCGCGCTCTTTTTCTCAGCAGCTTTTTTGTCGCCGCCGCCGCAGCCTGCCGCCATCACTGCCAATAAAACACCTGCTACTAAAACACTGGACAATTTTTTAAATTTCATACTATTCCCCCCTCAACCTTAATTAGTTACAAGTGACTCAATATTCGTGTCCTTATGCACATTTGCAAAAGACATCTCACAAATTTTGTAACCATTTGCTTGAAATTATATTAATGAATGAAAATAGTGTCAATGTTTTTCTGTGTTCTGTGTATACAATTGTTTGTAACTAAGAAAAAAGTAACATTTTTATCAGTTTTTATGAGAAAACATAACGCCTGTCATTGCTGACAGGCGCTGAAAACTGTAAGTTTTATCCTATTTTGCATCGTTCACAAACCCTTATGTCACGGTTTTAGCGCAACAGGAAACCGCAATAAGATATAAAAATTGTTGCTATGCCTTTGGGTTGAACTTCTGAACTTTTATTTCAAAAACGTAGCTGCGTCGTGGAGATTTTTACGGGCTCTTGCTTTGGGCGCTTCGTCTGCGTAGCCGAAGCAGAGGGCCGCCACCAGCATACCGTGCCCCGGATTTTTCTTTTCCAGCCATTCGGAAATTTCCGGATAGGCAAAGAAGATGTCGCAGACCCAGAGACTGCCGATGCCCAGTTCCCGGGCTGCCAGCAGCATGTTTTCCACAGCCGCCGCCACGGACTGCACATTACAAATCTCTCCGACCCGCTCATCCACGGATAAGTTGGAAGCGAAGTCCGTCCCAGCGCCCAGTTCATTGGATACCAGTACTACCACCGGCGCTTCCCGCATTACGTTCACGCTGGTAAAGGCGCCGTTGATGTAGCGCATGCTCTCCGGCAGGAAAGGTTTGTGCGCCTTGACTTCCAGGTTCAGGCCCCGTTCCATCACCCGGGCCAGTTCTTCCTTGACCTCACCCCGTACTACCGTAAAGTGCCAGGGCTGCCGGTTCTTAGACGAAGGCGCCGCGATGCCCGCTTCCAGAATCGTGTGCAGATTCATTTCCGAAATCGCATCCGGTTTAAATTTCCGTATGCTGCGCCGTTCTTTAATTGCTTTTAATGCTGATACTGCCGAAACCTTCCTCTCTTTTTCGCCATCCTCCATGGTTTCTTCCCTCTTTTGTGTTTTAATTTGTGCTGCTAAAACCATTTCTGACAATTAGATTGCGTGAAAATATTTCGCAAAACTGTTCACGATTGCTATTCCATGGACTCATGCGCCTGCGGCTTCGAAACTCGGGGCTTTGCCCCTCAGACAGTCTCGCCGCTGCGGCGCATTTCATCTCATAGAATTACGCAATCGCTCTCAATGTTTTGCTTAATATTTTCACGTACTTAATTTGCTGAACAGCGTTTTTGCGTTTTTCGTTGTCTGCTCCGCAATATGCTCAAAACTCGTACCCCGGACCAGGGCCGCGTTTTTGGCAACATACTCTGTGAGGCTGGGGTCGTTGCGCCGTCCCCGAAAAGGCTCCGGAGCCAAGTAGGGGCAGTCCGTTTCCAAAACAAACAGTTCTTCCGGACAGGCTGCCAGAATTTCCCGCGCCTTCTTATTGTTCTTATAGGTGGAAGTTCCGCCAAAACCTAAATAATAGCCTCGCTTCCACAACTCTTTCGCCATTTCCAAGGAGCCGGAATAGCAGTGGAATACCACTTTTAACTCTTTGGGAACTTCATTCTGAAAAAAGTTCAAGCAGTCCCCGTGGGCTTCCCGGTTGTGGATCACCACCGGCAGGTCCAAGGAATACGCCAGGTCGCACTGCTGTTTCAGCCGCAGCAGTTGCACTTCCTTCGGCTCATTTTCCTTCCAATAATAATCCAGCCCGATCTCTCCGATGGCTACCACTTTTTTATGTTCTTTTGCCAGGGTTTCCAGCGCCGCAATATAACTTTCGTCTTTGATGCCCGCCAAATCCTCCGGATGCCAGCCCACCGCAGCATACACAAAATCATACTGCTCCGCCATGTTGACAGAAGCAACAGATGATTCATACGTGGTACCCTGTGTGATGACTGCCGCCATGTCCTGAGCCAGTCTCGCCATCACCCCAGCGCGGTCCGCATCGAAACGATTGTCATCTAAGTGCGCATGCGTGTCAATTATTCCAAGTCGTGACATTTATTTCACTTTACTCCCGCTCTTGATGTTCGGCGCGTCCGCCAGTACCATGTTGCCTTCGCCATCGGAAGCCGCAAGCAGCATGCCATAGGACATAATTCCGCGCAGCTTGGTGGGTTTCAGGTTCTTGATCACGATGACATTGCGTCCCACCAGTTCTTCCGGCGTGTAATACTGGGCGATACCGGACACAATGGTGCGTTCCTCTTCCCCTAACTGCACCTGCAGCTTCATCAACTTGTCGGTCTTGGGTACACGTTCCGCAGTCAGGATCTTGGCTACCCGCAGATCGATTTTGGCAAAGTCATCAATGGTGATCTCACCCTCCGCTGCCGGGGCAGATTTTTGTGCGTCACTGCCCAACGCAGCTTCCAGGGCCGCGTTCTTTACTTCGGTCGCAGTGCGCACTGCGTCGTCTGCTGCCGCGCTGACCCTTGCTTTCGCAGAAGCTACTGCCGCTAACACTGCGCCGCCTACGGCTTTTGCTGCGTCACCCGCTGCCGCAACGGCATCACTGGCCGCGTCTGCAGCAGAAGTTGCTTTCTTCGCTGCCGCTTCCTTGGCCGCCAGGGCTTTGGCTTTTGCTTCTTCCGCCTTGGCCTGGGCTTCCGCTAAAGCTTCGGCTTTTTTATTTTCAATTTTCTTTTTAGTACTGTCCTGTTTGGGCTCCGGATGATACTCTTCATGTTTGCCGGTTTCCGGATTGTACACCTTGCCCGCGTACTTTTTGGTAGCGCCAATCAAAGTCCGGCCGTCCGGCAGCACATCGATACGCGGATATAACGGCTCGCCCTTCACCACTTTAGTGCCGTCGGCAATGCCGCCCCACTTTAAATCTTCCAGCAAGTTCTGTTCTTTGCATTCCAGTCCCAGCTGTTTCAGAATCTCCGGCGTGGTCCCCGGAATGAAAGGCTCGATCATGACGGCCACAAAACGCAGCACTTCCGCCAGATTGTACAGCACCAGGTGCAGGCGGTCGTCATCTGCCGGATCCTTGGCCAGCTTCCAGGGCGCCGTGTCGTCAATGTATTTGTTGGCGCTGGCGATGAGGCTCCATACTGCTTTGATGGCGTCGTTGATCTCCAGCTTGTCCATGTGTTCCTGATAGGAAACCAGCGTGCTTTCCGCCAGCTGGATCAGCGCGGCATCCACATCCTGCACGGCCGCCGGGCAGTTCTTCAGCTCGCCGCCGTGATATTTTTCCACCATGCTCACAGTGCGATACAACAGGTTGCCCAGGTCGTTGGCCAGGTCCGCGTTGATGCGGTTGATGAGGGCGTCGCGGCTGAAGTTGCCGTCGCTGCCCAGGTTGATCTCCCGCAGCAGGAAGTAGCGGATGGCATCTGCCCCGAATTCGTCGATCAAACCGTTGGGATCCACCACGTTACCGATGGACTTGCTCATCTTGGTGCCGTCCACCACCAGCCAGCCGTGGCCGTACACTTTTTTCGGAATCTCTTCTTCCATGGCCATCAGCATGATGGGCCAGATGATGGTATGGAAGCGTACGATCTCCTTGCCCACCAGATGGATGTCCGCCGGCCAGTATTTGGTGAACATGGCGTCATCTGCCTTGTAACCGATGGCCGTCATGTAGTTCAGCAGGGCATCGAACCACACATAGACAACATGCTTGGGATCGAAGGGCGCCTTGATGCCCCAGTCGAAGGACGTACGGGTCACGCACAGGTCTTCCAGCCCCTGCTTGATGAAATTGATCATCTCGTTGCGGCGGGCCACCGGCTGGATGAAATCCGGATGCTCGTCGATGTACTGCAGCATGCGGTCCGCGTATTTGCTCATCTTAAAGAAATAACTTTCTTCCTGCATCTTTTCCACGGGGCGGCCGCAGTCCGGGCAGTTGCCGTCTACCAGCTGGTGCTCGGTCCAGAAGGATTCGCAGGGCACGCAGTACCATCCCTCATAATTTTTCTTGTAGATGTCGCCTTTGTCGTAGATTTTCTGCATCACAGCTTGCACCACTTTTTCGTGGCGCTCCTGGGTGGTGCGGATAAAATCATTGTTGGAAATTTCCAGCCGCTTCCACAGGCTCTGGAAGGTGGCAACGATCTTGTCTACATATTCAATAGGGGTAATACCCATGTCTTCCGCCTTGCGCTGGATCTTCTGGCCGTGCTCGTCGCTGCCGGTGAGGAAAAATACATCTTCCCCCTTGGCCCGGTGATAGCGGGCGATGGCATCCGCTACGGTCGTGCAGTAGGCGTGACCGATGTGCAGTTTTTCACTGGGATAATAAATCGGCGTAGTGATAAAAAACGGTTTCTTTTCCATGTTCTGTACCCTTCTTCCTTTTAATATAGGTATCTGCATTGCAGAATTGTTAACTTAAAAATCATTTTATTTTTTTTGAGAAAGAACTCGCATTTCTCTCATACTCACTGATGATTCATTCAGCTGAAAATTTAGCAAACATAAAACAATACATATATATTTTACTCTTTTTCCTGCTCCTGAATCAAGCGGTTATATAAATCCCGTCTCGGAATTTTAAACTGTTTTGCGATTTCGCTCAACGCTTCCTTTTTGGGAACGCCCTGTGCGATTTTTTCTTTCACTGCCTCCAGAGGGTCAACCTCTTCAGTCACGTCCGGCGGTTTTTCTTCCGCCTGGGCAATCACCAAAACGAATTCACCCCGAGGAGGGTACTCTTTTAAATAGGAAATGATTTCCGAAACCCTTCCCCTCCGAAACTCTTCGTGAAGTTTCGTCAGCTCACGCCCGAAGGCCATCTGCCGGTCACCCCATACGGCCAGAATTTCTTCCAGCACTTCCACGATACGGTGGGGCGCTTCGTACAACACAACGGTGGCCGGAATCTGTTTCCATTTTTCCAGCTGCTCTTTGCGGTTCTTTTTGCTTTTGGGCAGGAACGCCCCAAAAAAGAACGGCGTGGAAGGAAGCCCAGAAGCCACCAGGGCTGTCAGGCAGGCATTGGCCCCCGGCACCGGCACAACCGTAATACCGTTTTGGATCGCCAGTAGCGCCATGGCCTCTCCCGGATCGGAAATGCCCGGGAAGCCCGCGTCCGTCACCAGGGCCACATTCTTTCCCTGCAGCAGTTCCTGCAATAACACAGGCCCCTGCTTCTCTTTATTGTTTTCATCGTAATGCAGCAGCTTGCCCTTGATGGAAAAATGGTTCAGCAACTGCAGCGTGCGCCGCGTGTCTTCCGCCGCAATCAGGTCCGCCTCCGCCAGCGTCTGCACCGCGCGGGGCGTCATGTCGCCCAAGTTGCCGATAGGCGTAGCTACTAAAAATAATGTACCTGGCATAGTTTCTCCAAAAAATTCTTACGCCTTCCCCTTTGTTCTCTTGCCGCGGAACTATTTGTCTGCCCACATCATGAAGCCCAAAGCGGATTGAAACATTAGCAATGTCAGGATTGTACGAAATAGAATCATAATAAATATCAGTAGATTTCATTCATGTCAAACTGTTAATTGCTAATTGGAGATTTTCCAAGAATCTGCCAGCATGAGCACCATCCATTTGTGTATGATGAAATTGGAATGAAATCTTCAGGTAATATCTAAATCGTTTTTTAGTATATTTGCCCCATATAAGAAATGGATTATTGAAAATGCCACTGTTCATACCAACCGCACCATCAATCTCCGTTTCTATAATAGCAGATGTACCAATGACCATACAGTCTGGTGACAAGTCTCTGTCCTGACATGTTTCAGCTACTTGCTTTGTGTATTTTAAATATTCCTTATTAAACGTACCCAAATCATCTGAAAAAAGAATATCGCAGGAACTGACTTCATTAGCTTTATTCTTTACTATCGTATTAATGGCAATTCTGTCATATTGTATTAACTTTTCTCCCACAGGGAGAATATAAAACTCTTTTACCCGAACCGCGGCTTTTCCGATACAATAATCAAGCAACATGTTGAATTTCATATGCTTCTTTTTGCTGTATTTTACCAAATTTGTTACATCAAAGGTCTTAAAAAATGTAACCATTGGATTCGGTGCTTTCATCCAAAGCTTATATGCTGTTGCCCTTGATGTATCTTTTGGCAGAACTTCTTTTGCCATGATTTCCTCCACTCATACCTTACTGTTTGGCGTCACGAAAAAAGAGCTGTCTACTCTTTGAAAGCAATCATTGAACATTAATACATTCAAACTGGAAGTGGAGTTTAGGGTTTGGCCAGAAAAGTATCTGTTTATACATTAACATTATAACTTTTTTCTATATAGAGACAGTTATTAAGAATTTCTTAACAACTCAATCCTCTATAAAAGTTACATTTGTTTCTTCGCTTGCTCCGTCAATGTACCATCCGCGTTGTACATGATCAGCGGCGGCAAGACTTCCAGTCCGTAACTGCCGTTTTTTACCATTTCCAGCAAAAAGATCCAGGCCGGTTTATCCACGGAAGCGTGTACCCACTGCAGTTTTTTGGGCTGCAGGTTGTATTTGATGGCCAGCTCCACGGATTCCATAAACCGTTCCGGCAGCTGCACCAAAGCAAACCGTCCCCGGCTGTGCAGGGCGTAACCGGCAGCCGCAAAGAAATCTTCCAAAACTGCTGTTTTCTCGTGGCAGGCACTGGTTCCTACTATCCGTTCCCTGCCGCTGTTACGGTAAGGCGGATTGGCCACGACCATGTCAAAGGTTTCTGTCTTACAAAAACTTTTAATATCTTTAATATCCCATTCCAGCGCACGTACTTTGGGAGCATTTTCTTTCGCGGCAACGGCTGTGTCCTTTTTAAGGTAAGTACATTCTTCAGCCTCCGTTGCTACACTTTCCCGCCAGGCAATCCCGTTCGCTTCCGCGCTTTTGTTGAACAACTCCACCATGCGGGGATTCACGTCCAGCCCGGTCACTTCTGCCGCGCCCCTGGCTGCCAGGTAAAAACTGATAGCCCCTGTGCCGCAGCCTAATTCCAACACCTTTGCCTTATTGGCCAAATGAGGAAAGTGTGCCAGAAAAACGGAATCCGTGGTAAAGGTAAACTCCGCCGGATCCTGATAGATTTTATATCCGCACCCCGGCAGATAGTCTTCTCTGATTTCAGTCATAACAGTTACGGTTCATTCCAATCAGTCTGTGCATGCGTCACAATTCCTTTAAAGTTGCTCCGCACATTCAGATTACATCTCAATCGTCGTCCATGGCCTGGGACGCATCGATCAGTTCGTCCCATTCCAGCGTCACCACATTGTCCTGGGAAAGCTGTACCGTAGCCGTACGTTTCGCTTTGTTCACCGTAGTGACCTTGCCTTTGCCCATGCTGGTTGCCACCATGGAACCAACCTGCGGCGCATCCGCATACTCCTTTTTGACCCGGCCGCCTTTGCCTTTTTCTTTGGCATACATATAATCTTCATATTTCAGGCAGCACATCAGGCGTCCGCAACTGCCGGAAATTTTAGTAGGATTCAAAGACAGGTTCTGATTCTTCGCCATGCGGATGGACACCGGTTCGAAATCCCCCAGCCAGCTGGCACAGCACAAAGGCCGCCCGCAGCTGCCGATGCCGCCCACCATCCGGGCCTCGTCCCTCACACCGATCTGCCGCAGCTCGATGCGGGTCCGGAACACGGAAGCCAGATCTTTCACCAGTTCCCGGAAATCAATACGGCCATCTGCCGTGAAATAGAAAATGATTTTGTTTACATCAAAGGTAAACTCTACATCCACCAGGTTCATCTCCAGACCGTGGCGCTGGATCCTGCGCTGACAGATAAGGAATGCTTCCCGCTCCCGGACCTGGTTCTGGTTCACCGTCTCTTCATCTTCCGGCGTGGCCTTGCGGATGATCGGCTTCAGCGGAGCCTTGATCTGCTCTTCCGGCACCTCACGGGTACCGATGGACACGGTCCCGAATTCCATGCCCCGGGCGGTTTCCACGATTACATGGTCTCCCGGTACAAATTCGATATCCAGCGGATCGAAATAATATATCTTGCACGTTTTCTTAAAACGTATCCCCACAACTTTTTTCACATTACCCTCCATTCCGCTGCCGTCAGCCAACAGCATAACAAATATTATTAATGAAAGAAATCTTTCAGGTTATATTCTTCCTTCGCAGCACGCATTTATCTTAAAAGTCAGGCTGTCCAGCACACTTTTTGTGTTGGCCCGCCGCGCCGCGGCAGCCGCCTCCTCCTGGGCGGCTTCCACTGCCTGATGCAGACGCCCTGCATCCCATTTTTCAGCAATTTTCAGTAATTGAGGTATCGCATCTGTATTAAAGACCTGTTCCCCCAGCCCGCTTTTCACGAACAGCAGGTCCCGCAGCAGGGAAACCGTCATGGCCACAAACTGCTGCAGCTGCTCGTTGCCTCCTGCAGACGGAATCACATCGGAAAAATAATCTTCCTGCAGCAGATACGTCATGGGCGCCCCCATGGGAAACTCCGCCACATATTTCAGCGCCATGTTGCGGTAATCCAGGATCCGTTCTTCCCGGAACCGGAGCGCCTGTCCTAACGACCCATCAGAGAGATGCGCCAGCAGGTCCGCTTCGGCCTCGGGAATTCCATGCTCAAGCAATACTTTCCTCGTCTCTTCTATGGTCAGCGGGGTGAATCGGACCTGAATCACCCGGGACAGGATGGTTGGCAGCAGGCGGCTTACAGAAGTGGCCACCAGAATAAAGAACCATTTGTCCGGCGGTTCCTCCAGCAGCTTCAGCAACGAGTTGGCCGCTTCCTGATTCATGGTGTCCGCTTCGTTAATGATGCAAATTTTATGCTTTGATAACGTGGGACCGAAAGCTGCCTGTTTGATCAGGCTGCGAATCTGATTTACAGAAATTATTTTTGTTTTCTTTTTTTCCTGTTCCTCGTCCGTCGTAGGATCGAAGTACAGGTAATCCGGATGGGCAAAGTTGCCGGTCTCAAAGTTCAGCAGACGGCAGGACTCGCACCGGTTGCAGGGGCGTTTCCCCGGTACTGTTTCGTGGCAGAGGAAGGCTCTGGCAAATTCCTTGGCCAGCATACATTTACCTATACCCTCCGGCCCGTAGAACAGCAGCGCGTGAGGGCGTTCCTCACGGGTCAGGAACCGTTCCAGGAATTCTTTATTCTGTTGATGTCCTGTAATCTGCTCAAACATGTTCTTCCTTTTTAAAATCCTGCTTCTTTCAGCAGCTTTTGGATGTCTGCCTGCACCGCTTCTGTGTTCTGCAACGCGTTCACTTTTTTAATGCGATCCGGTTCGCTGTTTGCCAGCGACAAAAAGCCTTCCCGCACTTTTTTCTGGAAGTCCAAACCTTCCTGTTCAAAACGGTCACGGACGCCCCGGTCTGCCCGGCGCTGCAGCAGCGCTTCCGGCGCCGCGTCCAATAAAATGGTGAGTTCCGGCTGCAGGCTGTCTGCCGCAAATGCACAGAGAGCTTTTACTTTGGCAATTTCAATGCCCCGGACATAGCCCTGATACACCAACGTGGAATCTGCAAAGCGGTCACACAGCACAACCTTTCCCGCTGCCAGGGCCGGTTTAATCACGGTTTCCACATGTTCGGCCCTTGCCGCCAGGTACAGCATCACTTCTGTTCTCGCGTTAATGGCCGCATCCGCATCCAGCACCAAACCGCGGATCCGTTCCGCCATTTTGGTTCCGCCCGGTTCCCGGGTCGTCACTACGTCATACCCACAATCCAGAAGATACCGAGCCGTCAATTGCAGCTGGGTAGTCTTGCCGCTGCCGTCCACGCCTTCCATGGTAATAAAGCGCCCTTGTTTCATGATCTCATCCTGCTTCCGGCCAGGAACGGCCGGAAGTTCCTTTCAATAAATAAAGTATCTAAAAATACACTATTATTTAACGCAAAAAGAAATACTATTTATCCTGCCAGCACCCGCACCGTCTGCAGCGAAACATCTGCCGGACCGCTGACGGGCAGTCCCAGTGATTTCATAAAGGAACACCATTTTATGATTTCTGGTGTAAACCGCTCCCCGGGCAGGATTACCGGAATGCCGGGAGGATAGAAACTGACAGGTTCCGCACAGGTATAACCCTCTGCTTCAGCCAGAGGAACACTTTTCTTTTTCCCGTAAAACACGCTGCGCAGAGGAACCACCGCTTCTGTTACCGGGACCTCCATGTTCAGCACTTTTTCCCGCTCTGCCTCAATTTCTTTCAACTTGTTAACCCGCTCAACCGACCGGGCCTGCAACGGATTCACTGAGGGCATAAGCTTCTTCAATGTTTTACAAATCCGGTTCACAGTACCCTGCCACTGCACCGGCGCCCAATCCGCATAGGTCACCAGAAACAACACATTCTGCGGATCCACCAGTTCTACGGCAACTTTTTCTTTGCGCAGGGCTTCCTCGGCGGCAATGCCGCTGACGTTCCATTCTTTCAGGTTGATCGTGACTTTTGTTTCATCCAGGGCGGCCACTCCGTATTTCCCAACTACATCGGAGGCTTTGATCACCCGCAGCCCAGGAATATTCTCCAGCTCATAGCGCAAAAGCCCTGCAGCCCGCAGCGCTTCTTCCATCATGGTCTGGCGCCGTTCTGCCAGCTGAGCCCTCGCTGCATCCAGAGAACCCATCAGCAAATAATTCGGACTTGTTGTTGTAAGAAGACTCATTACATCCGCGGCATGCTGCAGATTGATGTGGGTTCCCTTTACCTGCAAAAAGGAAGACTGGGTCAGCGCGCCTAAAATTTTATGCGTGCTCTGGGCTGCCATGTCCGCCCCGCACTGCATGGCAGAAGGCGGAAATGCTTCATGAAATCCCAAGTGGGGGCCGTGGGCCTCGTCCACCAGCAGTACCGCGTTATGGGCGTGGGCAATATCGGCAATTTGTTTTACCTCTGCCGCCATGCCAAAATAGTTGGGAGAAGTGAGCAAAACCGCTTTCAGATCCGGATGCTGCGCAAACGCTTCCTTCACCTGTTCCGGCGTGACCTGCCCCTGCAGGCCAAACTCTTTTATATTGGAAGGCTGTATGTACACCGGCACCGCATCCGCCAGAATCAGCCCACCCATGACGCTGCGGTGGGCGTTGCGGGGAACCAGCACTTTGTCTCCCGGCTGCAGCGCCGTCAGCAGCATGGCATGGATAGCACCGGTAGTGCCGTTCACCGATAAAAAGCAGGTATCGCTGCCATACAGTTTCGCTGCCTCTTTCTGCGCTTCCCTGATACAACCGGAGGGCGCGTGTATATCGTCCAGCTCGCTCATGAGGGAAACATCCAGCCGGAGGGCCTCGGGCCCCAGCAAAGAACGCAGCGGCTCCGCCATGCCCCGGCCGCCTTTATGGCCCGGCGTGTGCAGCGGATACACCTGCTCCCGCAGATACCGCTCCATGGCTTCCACTAACGGTTGTTTCACGACTGTTTCCCCCAATAAATTACCGTAAGCCGGACTTTGCAGACATCGTCTGACTGTATACAGCTTCATACATTAATAACAAAAACCAAATACTGTACGCTGACAGTATTTTTTATTTTACCATATTATGTAATAAAATGTCTATTCCTCTTCATCCAGCAAATCCTTGTCAATGGGAGGATAAATGCCTTTCTGCGCATTGCGTATAAACTGCACCACTTCCTTTTCATCCATAGTTCCCCGGACAATGGATGAAAGTTCCCCCTTATAAGAAAACTCAATATATCCGAAAAAGTAACTCAGTTCTGTCATTTTGCGGTAAACCCAGATTTCTTTGGAACCGTCTCTTTTGCGGCAGGTCATGTATTCTTTGCGAAGTTCCATGACTGTATACTTTTCAAACATTTTTGACTTCAGATAGACATAATTCAGAAGCCTTACCCTGGCCAGCCCTTCTTTGGCCACCGCGTTTTCCGGATCCAGACTTATCACCTTTTTGTAACATTGCAGCGCCGCTTCCGTATCATATTTCTTTTCGCAATTTTTAGCCTCGCTCAGCAGTTCTTCTACCTCTACAGCAGCTTTTCTCGCTTCTTCCATGTCGCCGGCGGCTGAATCCAATACAAAACGGCTGTTGCAAAACGGGCAAAACGCAGAACCTGTTTTGAAACTTACAGTTAACTGTCCGCTGCAGTTTGGACAGGTTGTGGACGCAAAGCTTATGCTGTTTTTGTTTGCCGTCGCTGGTGCAGCCTGCTTTGCCCCACAGTAATTACAGAACAAAGAATCTTCAGCGATTTGTTTTCCGCATTTTGAACAAAACATGTTTCCCTCCTGTTATGCTTTACTTTAATCCTTTTTATTAACTGCATGAATAATGTCCTACATAAATCCTTTCACGGTCAGTTAAGCTGTAAAAGCAGTTCCTGCAGCAGGTTCCATATCCTCGGGATGGAATTAAGATACAGTGTTTCTTTCGGGGAATGCACGTCTTTTAAATCCGGACCGATGCTGATCAGATCCATCTTTGGGTTCAGTTTGGCAAAGGTACCGCATTCCAGTCCGGCATGCACTGCCACCACTTTAATATCTGCCCCATTCAGCTTCCTGTATGTCTGTTTCGTCAGCGCCAGCAGTTTGCTGTCGGGATTGTAGGGCCACGGATCCGCCATCTTGATCACTTCGGAGTGGTAGAAGCACCGCAGCGCCAGTTCCTGCTGGGATTGTACGATTCTTTCCTCCAGTTCCCCTACAGAACTGCGCACATACGTCCTTGCAGCGATACCGCTCTGATCCGCCGTAAAAATGCCCAGGTTGGAGGAACTTTCCACTAACCCTTTCATGTCCGCAGACCAGGTGTTCACGCCGTCGATGATCTCGTCCATAAAGAGAATCGCGTTGTCCCTGTCTTGTGCCGACAAGAGCTGTCCGGCTGTGGGAGCATCTGTAATCAAGAACTGAATCCCGTCTTCTATGCCTGCATATTTCTTTTGCAGGTTGGTGAGCCAGGCATCCGCGATTTTTTTCAGGCTTTCTTTGTCCGCGGCTTTGATCATGATTACTGCGTTCGCTTTGGACGGGATCGCATTGGACGCCGTGCCGCCGCCAAAGGAAACCAACCCGAATTCCAACCCCTGATCGCGAATCTCTTTCAACAGCCGGGCCATGGCGATCAGCCCGTTGCATCTGCCTTTGTTGGCCTCAATACCGGAATGCCCGCCCTGCAGGCCCTTGAGCTCCAGCATGACCGCCGTATCGCCGACCGGTTTTTGCAGGGTAACAGTGCCCGTTGCTTTCACGGAGTCGCCAGCCGCCGTGCTGACCAGTACCTCGTCCGATACTTCGTTATCTAAATTAATGAGATAACGCGCACCGGCCAGCCATTCGGGGCTCAGACCAAACGCGCCTTCCATACCGTCTTCTTCATCGGTGGTGATAATAACGCGCAGGGGACCGTGTTTCAGCCCGCCCTGAGCCGCCAGCATAATCATGGCAACGCCCGCGCCGTCGTCTGCGCCCAGAGAGGTGCTCTGTGCCGTCAGGGTTCCCGCTTTATCGTCCCGTATCACTTTGATGGAGTCTTTCAGTGGGTCAAAGGTCACTCCTTCCGCAGCCACACAGACCATGTCCATATGTCCCTGCAAGATGGTGAGGGGCAGTTTTTCGTTACCGGGGGTAGCCGGCACATTGAACATGATATTGTTCTGCTTGTCCCGCTGCACCCGGAAGCCCTGCTGTTTTGCCCAGCCGGCCAAAAACTCGCTGATCTTTTTCTCGTGGTGAGAAGGCCTTGGCACCTGGGCCAGCAGTTTGAAATTATTTACCACTTTGTTGATAATTTCCTGCCCGTTGTCTTTTGAGGCTGCTTCCGCGTTACGGATTCCTGGAAACATGCCGGCCAGCAGCAGTAACGATGCAATCATAATCCACAGACATTTTCTCATTTGCGTCCCCTCCTCAGGCAGTTGCTTTGAACTTCTTCCAACACGATTTTTTCCGGAATAGTAAATATAATTACGACTTCTCTAATCCATTTTACCGGCCGAGCGAATTACAAGTCTAATTATGACGAACAGAATTAAAGCTCCTATCCATACTGCGAAATGCTGATATACATCACTCATAATAAGCCCCTGCGCTTGCCGTTTCCCTGATCTCTTTTCTCTTCCGCGTCCACTTGTTGATGCCCAACATTTTGTGTCGCCGTGGTCCGTAACGTTTTTTGAACTTTTGTAATTCACGCTTTTCCGATTTCAGCATGGGTCTGCTTCCCAATATATTAAAATCCTTTGTTAGGATAAAACTTAACATCACTCTTTTTGCAAATTGCCTGGTCTTCTATTTCTTCGCACTTGCCAAAAAAACCGTGCGCTGTTTTCTTAACTGACGATCCGGCTGCTTCTTGCAATTTACTGCCACACTGATCACAAAGCATAAAACTGTCATCAAATTTAATTTGGCAATTCGGACAAATCTTCATAATGCACCTCTATTTGTCAATTCTTGATTTAGTTTATTCAAATTCATATTTTATGGGGTGTTTTTTTCCAAGCCAGTCCTGAGCAGATGCCCTTCTTGTATGGCCGCGAATGTTGCCACCACACCGATGACGGCTCCACTGTATTTCAGATCAATGACCGTTAGTGTCAACGGAAGTACAAACAGCAATATGCCTGTCACAATATTTTTCCTTATCTTCCGCCAACTTTTCCAAATACCATTTCCGGCGGCGACGCATCATACACCGGCATACGCGTGACCAGCTTCCCATTCTCATGACGGAACTGCAACAGATGGCATACAAAATCTTCTCCCGGGTCCTTATTGACGATGAGGAACTCTTCGGGATCCAGACAGTAATTTGGACGGACCACGGCGATGGCTTCCGGTTTCTGCCATTCGGACTTCCTGAAACGCCAGGTCAGCATGCCGTTTTCTATTTTCATCTCAAACCTTTTGTCATCCGTCTTCCACAGCCCGCTGATGCGCGGCAGCATTTCGTCCGTGATCACCGTCACGTTTCCGTAACGGCTGTTGGTCGTTTTGAACAATACTTCCTCGCTGTCCCCGGAGATGGGGAAATACTTTTTGAAATACAGCTTCCCTTCTTTCAGACGGCACTCCCTGACGGCAGCGTAATCTTCCGAGGCGCCTGCATAGCGAAGCCCGTTGTGTTCCAGCACCACCAGACAACCGTCCGCATCCTCTCTTATGGTAAAATTTGTTTCCAGTACGGGCCGATTGCGCCACAACACCGTAAAACGGTCACCTTCAATCTCAATACGGGTACCGTAATCACGGGGCGCCCAGAAACCCTGCAGCATTTCTTTCACGTTGCCATCCACCTCTTTTCCAAGTGCCGTGAAACAGCACAAAAACGAACACAACAACAGACAAGTAAGAATAATTCGTTTGCGCATCCTCTTCATAATAACTTATCTCTCCTCAATACTTTTTTATCCATTTTTCATTGACACTAATGTAGGATCTGCCCCATACCATGTTTCGACATCGCGGTTATTATGACCGTCAACCGGATCGTCCCAACCTACGTTATCAATCCATGCTATCCCGAACACATAACACTCAGTTCTTGTATTCCTGTCAATCAAAAAAGACATTCCATTTTCCAAATAACCCGCATCATAATCAGATTTATCAGAAGTCCGTGCATCGCCGGCACCGATGCATCCTGCCCCGCATTCAAGTCCAATGGACATTTTAAACCTGCAATCGTTATAAAAGCTTTGGCATTCCAACCGCTCACCACTTTCCGGAATCCTTTCATATGAACAGTCCGGTTCGAAGACACATGCGATGGCATGCTCTTTCCCATCAGGAATAAACGAAACCGTAATCTGATACCTTCCCAAAACATGTGGGCATAGTACGTGCTGTTTCTTTACCTCTTGTGCAGAGTAAGGAACCGGTTTCCCATCTATCAGTATGTTGATTTCACCAAAAGGTGTTACTAACTTTCCCATTTTTCTTCAACTGCCAACACGATTTTTTCCGGAATAGTAAACATGATTACAACTACTCAATACTTTTTTCCATGTCTTCTGAAATACCACAACCATACTTTTCTCTTCATTCTGCCAACCACCGTGCAATATCGCAAACACGGATACCCTCAAACAGAATGTCCGGATGCTTGGTTCTGGCGATGATCAGTTTCGGATACGCATCCTTGATTTTCAGCAACGGCTCATATTCTCTTTTGAAAGTTTCCGGATTTGAAATATCGTCGCTTACCTGAATATAGAATTTCTCATTCGCTTTCTTTGCAACAAAGTCAATTTCTTTTTGATATAACTTTCCTACGTACACTTCATAGCCACGGCGCAGGAGCTCGATACAGACAATATTTTCATACATGCGCCCGAAATCCAGATTGTGAGTTCCTAACACGGCAAAACGCAAACCCGTATCGTTAAGATAGTATTTATCATTAGATTCCAGGTATTTCCTGCCCCTGATGTCATACCGTTTGATTTTGTAAAACAAAAAAGCCTGACACAGATGACTTATATATTTTTGTACTGTTACATGATTCGTATTGACTTTGTCAGCTTTCAACATATTGCTGATGCTGTTTGCCGTAGTAAGGTTACTGATATTGTCCATCAGGAATTCACTTAACCGGTTCAATGTCGTGGTGTCCGGCAGGTTAAATTTCTGAACAAGGTCCCGGTTTAAAATCGTTGAATATATTTCCCTCAGGTATGCCACACGCTGTTTTTCATCTTCGTAAAGATAAGAGCCGGACAAACCTCCCTTGACTGCGAACTCATCAAACAGGCTGTCGAGGTCATTCTGATCGGAAAAATACAAACAAAACTCTTTAAAGCTGAATGGAAACATATGCAACTCAATGTAGCGCCCGGTAAACAAGGTCGCCAAATCCGCGCTGAGCAGAAACGCATTGGAACCGGTCAGGTAGATATCATATTTTTCCTTGGCGTATAAACTGTTGACAGCCAGTTCGAACTTTGGACAAAGCTGTACTTCATCAATAAAAAGGTAATTCTTTTTATTCGCCGCATAGCGCGATTCAATATAATTGTAAAGCTGATGATATTCTTTCAGTTCTTCATACGCCAGATCAAAAAAATTAACAAAAATGATATTTGCATCTGCATCCTGCTCTTTTACCCATGCAAGATACGCTTCCATCATCTTCGATTTTCCAACACGCCGCATACCCGTAATTATTTTTATGTCCGGTGTTCCTCTTAATTTTTTCAATTCTTCCAAATAGGACGTCCGTTCAATCAGTTTCATGTTTGATTTCCCGCTTTCAAAACTTTAATTTTTTTAACTTTTTGAAAACCTTAAAACTATTATGGCATAAAACTTACTTCTTTACAATACTTGGCCTTCATTTTGAACTTTTGTCACAAGTGTTAGCGCCAGGCTGAAACAGCCATTTTGGTCAAAATTTCCCGGCGCTAATACAAGCTTACCATATGGGCAATAAAGAAGCTACCTGCGTAGCGTGGAGTCATTCGTCCCCCACAAACCGGATTTTACCACATTCTCTTTACGGTCACGTTGCAGGAGAAGTCCTTGTCGTGACGGCCCCGGGTGAAGCTGGCGTCGCCGCCGATGCTCCAGCCTTTGGCGATCTGCGTTTCCCCGCCGACGGACAATACGAAGTGGGTCTTATCCTGCACGTTGCGCATATCGTAGGTGTTGGCTGCATCGCCCATGTAGCTGTAACGCAGCTTCGGTTCCGCTCCCGCAAAGGCGTGGCGCACCCCGGCACGGACAGCGTAGTTGCCGCCGGGCAGATAGCGTTTAAACTCTACCCCTGCTCCCATACCGAAGTAGTCGTTGCGTTTGCTGTCCACTACCTGGTTATACACGCCTGCCCCTTCTTCGCTGTAGCCGTTCTGCCACAGTCGGGACAACTGCGCGTTCACATAAGGACGCACATGCCAGGGCACGTTTTTTCCTGCGTGCAAATCGTATAAATACTCGCCGCCCAATTCCAGAATGCGGCTGTGATATTTTGCATTGGCCGTTAATCCCAGGTTGGTCAGGCCTCTGCGCAGCTTGTTCCGCATCCAGCCATAATCCAAATACACCAGCCCTTCTTTTCCCGCTTTGTTGTAACCGGCGTACAGGCCGAAGCGGGTATCTTTCAGCTCATTACTTGCGGTGCTGTCCGCAAAACCGGTAGAGCTGTAACCGGCAAAGGCGCCAGCCCGCCAGTGAGGCGCTACGGCTTTATCATAACCCAACATGGTTGTAGAGCTGTGGTAATCGGCGCCGTCCTTCAGGTCGCCCCAGTTTTTGCCGAACTTCAGCCAGATATCGTTCTTCGCCGGTTCCAGTAACTTCAAAGAGACGCCCAGACCGTCTTCGGTGTTCTCGTTTTGTCGCTGCGTCGCTTTATCGTTCGCTGCGTATTGTTCTACTTCCTGCTGTTCCGTTACATTTTGCTGCAAACCGTTTTGCGTCGCAGCGTTTGCTGCGTTACTCTCATCTCCATCCATCAAACTTACCGTCGGCAGCTTCACCTCCACCGGTTTCGGCATAAACGCTTCATTCAAACGCGAAGACAGAATGTGATGGGTCATCATGCTCCGTTGGGCCACCGCCATGCTCTGGGCGGAAGCGTTGGAACTGATTGCGCTTAACGCTTCTTTGGCGGCGGCAGACGAAAGACTGAATAAGGGCTGCATGTCATTCATCCGCGGATCGTTATTGCGTTTTAAGTTCCGGTACATGGCCGTCATGGCATCGAAGGTTTCGTTCTGCACTGCGTCTGCGCCATCCATATTGTTTGCGGCTTCCACCACAACCGAAAGGTTTCCCCCTTCGATCTCGTTCTTCGCGCTGAGCATGCCGCTCAGTTCGTATTCCGTCCCCGACAGATCTCTCGTTTGTCCCGCAATTGACCCGGCCTTTACCACGGTGTACTTATCGTCCGGCATAGGCGTTGCGCCTAAGGGTATCGGCACCGTCGAACCGTTGATGTCTGCCTCACCTTTTACGATGAACTGTGTGTTCGTCCCGTTCTGGTACTGGCTTAGCAGCACGCCGCGTGAGACCAGCTTGTCCATGGTCAGGTTGCCGCTGCCTGCGGCGTCACCTGCCACCGCAATATTATTGTTGTATAACGTGCCGTAAATTGTGCCGCGGCCTGAAATTGTGCCCTTTTCAATACTGTAAGCATCCCCGGCCACAGAGCCGTCAATCGATAACGTACCTTGCTTCGCGATGCTGGCGCCGTTGTAAGTGTTGTTCCCTGTCAGGCTCAGCCGCCCTTCACCCATTTTCAGCAACCCTACCGGCAGGTTGATCAGCCCGCTGTTCGCTGCGTCTTCGTTGAAAAATTTTATGTAAGCATTTACGAATTCTTTCCCGACCACTTCATCACCGGAACCGTGGCGCGTGCGGTCCAGCCAGTTCGTTTTATAATAGTTATAACGTTTCCGTAAATCTTCTTCCGTGCTGTCCGCCGCCAGAAGGCCCACGCGGACTTCTTTGATGTCATTGGCCCAAACAGAATCGTATCCCACGGTATCTACCGCATACAACGCCTGGGACGCCGGTTTCCCCTTCACCGTGTAATCGCTGCTGATGTCACTTTTCTCCAGCCGCCTGGCGTTCAGGGCGCCGGGGCCGTCCACCGCCTTGCCCGCGTAGAGGATGCCCTGGCCGATCAAAGCCTCCATGGGCACATTGTAATAGTCATGGATGGGATAATAGTCTACGCACCATTGCACAACTTCCGGGGTAAAATCATACTCAGCTAATGGATTCAGCAGGCCGTTATAACAATCCAGTTTCTGCTGTGCCAGCGTCCGGGGGGCGCCATCACCATAATAAACATTTATGATATACCCCTCATAATCAAACTGCAGGGTCACCGTACAGCCGTTTTGGGAAACAACATTGGGATTGGCCGTGGACAACAGCACATCGCCAATCTGTTTACCCGTCATGTAGGGAAAAGCCTGCTGCACCAGCACCGCCGCCCCGGCAGCATGGGGAGCTGCCATGGATGTGCCAGACATCGTTGTATCCATCTCTTTGTCACGGGCATAATCCGCACTGGCAGAAACGATATTGGTTCCCGGTGCTGCCAGGGTGCCGTCCTCGTTGAAAGAGGCGCCGTTGCTGTAATACCCCAGGATATTAAAGCCTCGGATACGTCCCTCTTCCTTCGTCAGGTATTTCGTATCCTCCAACGCGGTAACGTTGATGGAATTAGTGGCCACAGCCCTGCCCTCATCCCAGTGAGCAAAGCCATATCCCAGTGCTGGCATCGGAAATCCATGATTACCGGCAGACCAAACGAACAGCTTATTTTTGCCCAGGGGTGAATTGATATCCTTAACAGGCTTATATTCATCCGTTCCTTTCCAATACCGATCCATAAAGTCCTGGATGGTATCATTTTCTTCAAGCATGTCCAGAGGGTAGCAAGGAAAATTCCAGGAACAGTTGACGATTTTTATAGCGGGATTATTCAGGAAAGCGTCTGCCCAACCGGGTCTTGCCGCCGTAGTACCACTAATCCCGGACACGGTGCTAAATGGGCAAGAACCAACCAGTTCCCCTTCATACGCCACCCCGTGCATGCCCTGTCCGTTCCTGCAGGCGGCAACGATACCGCCTTCATGGGCTCCGTGATTCCAATAATAGCTGAACTCGGGATCGTTCAAAGGGAAGTCTGTACTGTCCTCGGTCAGATAGTAGACCGTGCCGTCCGCTGCGATGTAAGTCCGACCATAATCGTCCGCCTGATAACTGTGTTGCTTCGCATCAAACTCCGGCGATGTAAAAATAATCGGTGTATCGCTGATGCCGACGGTAATGCCCCGGCCGGTATAGCCCTTGCTATAGGCACTGGACGCGTTGATGATGTCCAGCCCTGTACTTTTAAAATATTCTTCCGTTTCAAAATCAGAGGGAACCGCCGCCCGGACATGGGAAAAGAAACCAAGGCAAAGACCCAGTACGATAGCCCTGGCAAGTATCGCTTTTTTCTTTTCCGAAAAGAATCCTTTCATTACGTTCACCTGTATCCAAAATAGCCTGTCCTGATCAGATGCCCTTCCTGTATGGCCGCGAATGTTGCCACCACACCGACGACGGCTCCGCTGTATTTCAGATCAATGACCGTCAGTGTCAGCGGAAGTACAAACAGCAATAGGCCTGTCACCTTATTCATTACAGTGTGTAATGCGATAAACTCCTTTCGCAAGGCATACCCGGAGATCAGGTTGACCACTTTGATCGCAGCAATCACGATGGTCCAGATGATAAGCCATGTAGGGATATGCAGAACTGGGATCAGCTTTATCAGGCAACAGAGTACCAAAACAAAATCAGCGACTGTATCCAGTTTTGAACCAAATTTACTGACGGTTCCCGTCTTCCTCGCAACTGTACCGTCTACTATGTCGCTGATTCCCGCAACGATGTACAGAGTATAAAACGCTGGTGAAGACACGGGAAAGAACAGCAAAGCTATGCTGCAAACAATTCTAATAGCGGTAATCGTATTCGCCATTACGCAGGAGTTCCTTTGTATTCCATTTTACTGAATGATAGTCTTCGTCTTGAGAAAGTGTGACTGCTACAGTTGCAGTGATGCACCCGTCGTTTTCCATTAAATACATACAGCTACTCCCAATTTAAGAAGTTCATGATAATCTGAATCATAACATCCTCTTTCTATTTTCTACGTTTTTTTCTTTACGGCCAGCATAACCACCGTAACCATAATACATGCCATCCCTGCGTAATCAATTGGCAGCAACACCGTACCTAAAAAAAGAACGGTAAAAACGATCGTAGCAAGGGGTTCAAAACAGCTGATCAGGGATGCTTTCGTCGGACCTATAATTTTCACTCCCGCCAAAAACAGGGTAAAGGGAATAATCGTTCCACCCAGAATGATAAAGGATATGGCTCCTGCAGCCACAGGCGTCCACACGCTCATGCCGGAATCAAAGATATTACAGAAAGGCAGCAGAAATAATGAAGAAATCAGCTGTCCCCAGCCCATGATCAGCATGGTCGGAAACTGCTGCAGGATTGTTGCCGGGGCTATCATATAAATACAAAGCGCAATGGCAGAAAGCTCTCCCGATACCAGCGCCACAGGCGAAATGACCAGGCGAGACGGATTGCCATGGGTGCTGATCAGGAACACGCCGGTCATAGCCAGCACAACGCCTAACAGTTCGCGCCCTTCCGGCATCTGCCTCCGGACAAAAGCCTGCCATAAAATGACGAATACCGGTGCCTGGTATTGCAATATGGTTGACGTTGGCGCATTGGAAACACTTATTGTATAGTAGTACAGGAACTGTGCGCCTAAAAGACCAAGGGTAAACCAGAACATTTCTGCAATATTTTGACGGCCGCTCTGCCATATGGCAAAGAGCGGCTCTCTTTTTATCATCGTATACAGCAGGAATAACAACCCCGCTGATACCTGCCGCACTGCAATCAACCAGACAGGATCCGGATGATAATTCTCAAACAGGAACTGCCCGCACACCCCGCTAAGCCCCCACATCGCAGCACTTAACATCACCATGAGGGCGCCCCTCATTACACTCACAATATTTTCCTATGTCAGCCCCCGACTTTTTCACCATTCAGGACAACCACGTTCATAGACTCTACGGCAACCTTCTCCCAGACCTTTTCAATAATATACGGTTCCGATTTCAAATAGTCGTCCAGGCACTCACGGCTGTCAAAATCAATTACCATGACGGAGCCTTTCATCTTTCCCTCTTCATCCAGCAACCCTCCGGCGCACAGGATTTTTCCTTTTATCGTCGCAAGGTTCTGCAAGTGACGGGGACGGACTTCCATCCGCTTCTCCAACATGTTCTGACCGTCATAAGCTGTAATAATGATCTGCATAGTTACACATCCTTTCCTCACCTTTTTATTTCGTTATTTTCACATAGACCTTGCGATGCCTCGGCCCGTCAAACTCGCAGAAATAAATCCCCTGCCACGTTCCCAGCACAAGCCTGCCGTTATCAATAATAACCTGCTCCGAAAACCCGATCATACTTGACTTCAGATGCGCTGCCGAGTTCCCTTCCATATGAAGGTACCCGTCTTCCCATGGAACGATCTTGCTAAGTTCCATCGTGAAATCTTTCACGACATCCGGATCCGCATTCTCGTTAATGGTGACCGCCGCAGTCGTATGGGGGATGAACACGGTACATAAACCGTCCTTCACACCGCTGTCCGTCACAGCCTTCTGAATCAGATGAGTAATATCTTTCATTTCGGTATGTGATGTTGTTTTTACCTCCAGTTTGAACAGCACGATTGTACCACCATTCCCTTTTTTTAATGTTTATTTTTTTAAACGAATGATAAGTTAATTTCCACTTTGTTATTACCGATCCCCTTTATCAATACAAAGGCGGCGAAACCTTTTCCGGCCTCAGCCCGGTATGCGGGTCCCGATAATATTCCAGCGTGATGTCCGGATTCGCCCGGCAGATCATGTCCACCGCCGCACGGGCCTTCTCTTCGCTTTCAATCAGCAGGACGACCGGCCTCTCTGCCCCGTACTCAAGCCGCACCTTGAAAACCGGAAGGCCGATGCCGCAGCAATGATTGGGACGGTAGACAGAGGGCTGGACGCGGGCGCTCCTGATCTGCGAAACCGGAAGGTAACGGCCCTGAAAATACACCGCCTTCTCCGAAACATCATACAGTTCAAACCGTTTGCTGTTTTTCCGGTCTTTACTTACATCCTCAATCTCTTTTCCCGGAACCACACATTCCCATCCCATAACTTTTTATAGCCTTTCCTGACTAATTTTCCTCCGTTAAACCGGAAGTTATTTTTGATATTGTCTGTCAGAATATCTGCCCGGGTAATTTTAATTTTTCCTTAGGGGGAAACTGTTTGTCAAATTCTTCAACATCTGCTTCGTTCACATAATAACCCTGCGGCGTCAGATACACTCCTGTAACAACGTCAAGATATCCCGGAATCAGTTCTTTACATAAAAAGAACGAGGAATCCGCATCTTCCGGCAAATCATGATACCGAATACCGAATTTACCGGCATAATCAAATCCACATTTCCCGTAGAAGTCAATATTACCCTCAAATAAAAGGGCGCCAAACCCCAACGCGGCAGCCTTTTCCACCGAGTAGTCCAACAGAATCTTTCCATACCCTTTGCGTTTTAGTTTCGGAGTAATACTAACAGGTCCCATGGTCAGAACAGGGACATCCCTGCCATCATCCTCTTTGATGACAGTCTTCATAAACATATTCTGCCCTACCAGGC
>JAFZIG010000010.1 GCA_017554485.1 Acidaminococcaceae bacterium
ACTGACAAACGGCCCGGTGGTTCAGTTGGTTAGAATGCCGCCCTGTCACGGCGGAGGTCACGAGTTCGAGTCTCGTCCGGGTCGCCACGCGGAAATAGCTCAGTTGGTAGAGCACGACCTTGCCAAGGTCGGGGTCGCGAGTTCGAGTCTCGTTTTCCGCTCCACAGGGGTATAGCTCAACTGGTAGAGCAGCGGTCTCCAAAACCGCGTGTTGAGAGTTCAAGTCTTTCTGCCCCTGCCATGATAATAACCTCGGAATTCAGTATTTATGCTGTTTCCGAGGTTTTTTTATTATTTAAACGAAAGATTGCTTTAAATGTGTTGTTAAATGGTATTTAGCAACATTTTATGTCAATTTGCTCAAAAACAGATGTGATTAAAACCGGCACGAATTGCAGAATTGACAGTATGAGACGTGTGGGTTACAATATATTTAACAAAACAAATTATATTTAATGTTATCGACGGAGGTTATCGACGGGTCCGGATCGGACTTCGTCAGAAAAGAGGTAAAATGAAATACGTACAGATTAAAGCCATCGAAATGAATTCCGACCATCCTGATAGGTTGGAGGACTCCATTACATTTGCCGTGGATGAAACCATCACAAAGCCGGAAGAGGTTCCTGCCGTGTTGCGTAAGATCCTCAAAAAATACTACAACATTGCAGGATTTGGTCAGAAAGTCAACAACGATCCCATTCTGTTCGGACAGGAAATGGACGAAATCGAAGAAAAGTTCCTGAACGAATACGGAATTTACACTATTGAAATCCAGGAAATTAAAGTTAACTGGGATGACGGTATGACACTCTGAAAAGGCAAAATAATAATTATACAACAAGAGTTTATGTTTTTTTCAGCGCCCGCAATTGTTGCGGGCGTTTTCTGTAATTACTTCTTCCTTTCCTTGCCAAAACGTGATATAATAACCTAGTATATTTGTTTGAATTGAGCAGAGGACAACACGACTATGAAAGACATCAACTTTTACATGAACCTGGATTACCCGTATGCAATTTCGCCGGAAGAGGACGGCGGTTACCATGCGGAAATCCCGTTGCTGCCGGGCTGTATCGCCCACGGGGAAACTGAAGAGGAAGCGCTGCAGTATCTGAATGTGGCCAAATGCGACTGGATCACCGGTATGTTGGAACGGCACATCCCGATTCCGCAGCCGCCTTACAAAGTGCTTTCCGTATCCCACAACTGGCGAAGGACCGGACGGTAAACTACATATGTATACAATTACCCTGAAGAAAGAAATCAGGAGCATCCTGAAACGAGACATGGTACTGACCATCTCACTGGTGCTGGCGCTGGTTTCTTCTCTTTTTTTTAAACCCCGTATCTCCTATATCGACTTTTCCGTGCTGGGCATGCTGCTGTCCTTTATGCTGGTGGTGGCCGGCTTCCGGCAGCTGCACGTGCTGGAGAAAGCGGCCGGCGTATTGTTTTCCCATTGCCGCAGCACGCGCCACGCGGCGGCAGCGCTGGTCTGGCTTACCTTTTTTATGTCCATGCTGGTGACCAACGACGTGGCTCTCTTAATCTTTGTGCCATTGACTCTGATCACTGGCAAACAGATCAAACTGGACGTAGGTCGCATCGTCATCTTTCAAACCCTGGCGGCCAACCTGGGCAGCGCCTGCACGCCTATGGGGAATCCCCAAAATCTGTTCATCTATTACCACTATGAGCTTACCACGGAATACTTCTTTTCCGTACTGGGGCCACTGTCCGTACTGTCGGCCCTGTGGCTGGCCATCCTGGTACACGGGCTGCCTAACCGCAAACTGCAGATGGAGCAGCATGAAATTGAAACAGGCCCTCGGCCGCGAATATTACTGTTTTCCGCGTTGCTGCTGCTGTGCTTTTTATCCGTGCTGCACGTGGTGAGCCCCCTGGTATGCACTGCCGCGGTTGTGGCCGTGGTGGTCATCACAGATCGCAGCCTGCTGAAATTGGCGGACTATTCCCTGCTGCTGACCTTTATCGGCTTTTTCCTCTTTATTGGCAACCTGTCCCACTGGGACGCTATACGGCAGCTGCACCACTACCTGCACCACGCCCGGGGCATCGTATACCTGACCGGCATCGTGGCCAGTCAGTTCATCAGCAACGTGCCCGCCGCCATGCTGCTGGCCGGCTTCACCCGGAACGCCGGGGAACTGCTGCTGGGAGTGGACGTGGGCGGCCTGGGCACCCTAATTGCCTCCATGGCCAGCGTCATCTCTTACAAGCTCTACGCCGCCGCCTATCCTCACCAGGTGATGAACTACCTGCGCATGTTTTTGTTCTACAATTTTGCAGGACTGATTGGCATCGGGAGCATAGTGTACTGGTGGATGGTGAGGTAGGGGAATAGTATTTCACAGACTCTTCACAAAGCATAATAATAATTAGCGTTTTTTGGGAAAAAGGCTAATAATGCCTTTAATTGTGAAATTTTCTTCACAATTTTTCCAAAATAACGCTTTCTTTTTTTATTGCATATCTTTAAACTAAGTCTTGTGCCAACGAAAGGAGGCTGATATATTGCGGTTATTCCGATGGCAGGCTCGGAGTTTAGGTGGAAGGGTATATAACGGCGAATATTATGCAGAATGCGAAGAACAGGTTATTGACTTCGTCCACAAAAATTACGGGTATGTTACAAATATTGAAAAGGTGAAGGATAAACAACCATTTCATCGTTGGTTTAAACCGCGCTTGCAATTTACAAACAAGGAAAGGGCAAATTTCTACAAACAGCTTTCAACATTGTTGGATGCGGGTATTCCTATTGTGAAAGCAATAGAAATGGTAACCGGAAGGCTGAGTGAAAAGCATAAGCCGGTTTGTATGCGGCTTAACCTGAGTCTGCAAAGCGGTCACCCTTTATCTTATGCAATGTCCTTACAGCCGGAGATTTTTTCAGAAATGAACATCTCGGTTGTTGAAGCAGGTGAGGTGAGCGGTCAGATTTCCCGGGTCCTTCTTTCTCTGTCCGAATTTTACAAGCTGCAGGATAAGCTTGCAAAACTGGTACGTAATGCCTGTATTTATCCGGGCTTTTTGCTTGGGTTGGCTCTTCTTACATTTCTGTTTTTCAGTGTGAAACTGGTACCCTCTTTTGCAGAGATGTATCGTTCACTGGGAGTTAAGGAGACGCCTCTTTTGCAGATATTGCTTTCAGTTTCTATTCTGTTGCAGAAGCATATAATTGCTCTTTCCTGTGCATGTCTGGCAGGTGGCAAGTTACTGTTGCGTCAGCGCGAAGAAATCCTTTTCGTGTTAATGCGTTTCCCGGGAATCAGGCTTATGCGGCATTCCTTTTTGGAAATACGTTTTACGCGATTGCTGGCGCTGATGTTGTTTAGCGGTATAGCTTTTCCGGAAGCTATTCTGCGTGCTTCTGTTACGTTGACAGATACGTCTATGAAGAATAACGCAAAAAAGTTTTCGGAGAATGTCCTGCGTGGTGTAGGAATTACCGAAGCGGCCATGCAGTCAGGAAATCTGTTCAGTCAAATGGGATTGGAATTCTTGAGTATTGGAGAAAGCTCCGGCAATCTGCCGGATATGCTGACGGAATTTGCGGAAATTCAGGAACAGGAGCTTTTTGCCCGCCTTCGGGATTTGAAATCAGTTTTAGAACCGGCATTGGTTGTTGTAATTGCGACGATGGTTTTTGCGGTTATGGCTGTGATGCTTTCGCCGCTGTTTGATCTGATGACCCGGATGCCGGAATATGAATGACCGGAGGTAAATTGTGTTAAAAAGAATTAAAGAAAAGATGAATGTTGCAGTAAAAAGAAAGGTTAGCCGTAATGCAGGATTTAGTCTGATTGAAGTAATTGCTGTTACGATAATTATCGGTGTTATGGCTACCATGTTGATGCCTGCGATTGACGGAGCAGGTTCCAAAGCGCGAAATGCAAAGCTCAAAAATGATTTGGCAACATTAGATCAGGCAATTGCTACATACAAGCTCGAACAGGGAAGTATTCCTGCTTCACTTGAAAATTTGGTGCCTGATTATATTGCAAAAAATAAGGGCTTTAAGGATGCCAAAAATGAAGATTTCCAGTATTCCGTGTCCGGCAGTAATTACACACTGACCGGTTCTGATGCGGAAGGAAATACTGTAACTTCTAATGGCAGTGTTGCAGCAGAAACGCAGGGATAACGGTTATCTGCTGGCGGAATGGCTGACTTATATCTTCCTGTATGGGCTCCTCTTTTCCGGACTGTATATGGGAGTTGCCGGGTATGAAAGAACACTGGCAACGGTACAAGTGGAAAGCGCGGCCCGGGAGTTCGCTCAGGATCTTTTGCGTACAAGGGAAAGAGCCTTGGCGGGTTCTGATATGGGGTTTGTGGAATTAAGCAGCGGGCGTAAAGGGTACTGGGTCTATCGGAGGCCGAATCTGGTTGAAAAAAAACGGGATTTTGCGTCGGCTAGATCTGTAGCACTGCAATTTAGCAGTATCCCTGCTTACATAATCAAATTTTCTATTAATGGGTCTCCGTCTGCCAGCGGGCTTTTTATATTACAGCATGAAAAGATTACATCCGTGCGGATTCAAGTCAGTCTTCAGCCTGTTACCGGAAGAGTGCGGGTAGAACGTGTGAACTTATGAAACAGCAAAATGCTATTTTAAGAACAAACCAAAACGGACTCCAGGCAGGAAATAGCTCAGGAGGGTTTATCATTCTGATAATGATTCCCGTATTTCTGGTATTACTTGCATTTTTTACAGCAATAACAGGTTGCATTTCTTGTTCAATACAGGCTATGGCACACCGGAATGAGATGATGCAGGCATATTCTTTACTGGAAGATGAAGATGCGGGATGGCAGGATGAAATTCTTGCTGCCAAATGGAAAGATGTATACGAACAGAATTATGAAAAAGTCGTTTCTACGCAGAAAGTTGGACCTTACATCCTTCTTGTAAAAGAGATGCGCAACAAAATTACAGGAAAGATATTAGTGAATTGTTTGGAATTTATACCGATAGATAATGCAGATGAGCATACATCCTGAACAATGTTGTGATAAAAGAAAATCTGGCTCAATTCTTTTAGAATTAAACATTCTGTTTATAGTTATGGCTATCGTAAGCGGCGTGTATTGTCATATGGCATTGCAAGTTTTTAAAAACTGCAGAAGGGTATTGGCGGATATTGAAATTGCTCAGGCGGCACGCTATACGGAAAGCATACTTCGTCGGGAACTTTCCTATAATTCGACGCAGGTGCAGCTGGCCAAGGATTTCAATAACCGGGATCAGATTATTTGCAGGAAAACATTTAAAAATGTGCGTACCTATTGGTATCTGTCTAATACAATGTTATACCGCAAGACATTGAAAGATACTACAACGGGTGTCAATCCGTTTTCTGGTCCGGATATCCGGATGATCAGGTTTAAAACGGTTCCGCTGGGAAAGGAAAAAATCGGTATTATTATGAATTTGCATAATCCGGAAACCGGAGTGGAAAGACGGGTTGCTTTATCCTTGTTTTTAAGCAATGGTTCTGTAGTTAAGTAAAGACATTTATGAAGTGTTTTGCAAAAAGGGCAAATTATCGGAATACAAATGGAGGAACGGAAAGGAAGCATGGGTTCATTGTGCTTCCGCTCTTGTTGTACCTGATGGTTTGTTCAGGTATAGTCTTGTGTTATATGCGCAGTGTATACCAGGAAGCGGAGGTTGCTCGGGAGTTTTTATGCCGGAAGCAACTGGAAACCATTGCGCAGAGCTTTATGTTTACTGCTTTGCAGCAGGAAAAGGAAACGGAAATCACAAATGCTGTTTATACATTAAATCCTTTACAGCCCGGTAATGATGAGGTGAAGGTATCTGTTTCGGTTAACCGGGTGAAGGATTTGGGTATGCGGTTTCTTAGGGTTGACGTCTCAGATTCCTGTTCGAACGAGTTTTCATTGCGGCAGTGCAGTTTGTTATTTCCTGACCATTTACTCCAGCATTTCGAACATTCTCCCATCATTGTAACAGGTTCTGTGGCACATGAGGAATCAGGAGAGAAGAAAATAACTATCACAAGTACATCAGATGGCGCGGTTTTTCCGCATTTTTCCGTGGAGGAAATAGCAATCTGGGCTTCGACTGATTTTCCTTCTGCTTTGGAACTGCAGCGCGATGGGTTGAGCGGGTGGATATATCTTTGCAAGAAGGAGCTATCTCTTCCAAAAGGCCTGAATGTGAATGGGGACGGGATACTTGCCTTTGCTGATGATGTGACGATTAGTGACAGTACAGTGTTTACGGGTCATATCATTATTCTGGCAGATCGCAACGTGCGAATAGGCAATCATGTGAAATTAGAAAAAGCATTGCTGCTGTGCCGGGGGAAACTGACTGTTGGAACGGACAGTATTATCAATGGCGCTGTCATGGCGCAGCAGGATGCAGTAGTAGACGATACGTCGACGATTACAGGTGACAGGGAGGTGTTGGAGCCTTTTCATACAATTATTAGTTATTAAATAATTTTGGATGCAGATACAAGTGATACTATTATTATATTTTATCAATACTTATCTGCTGCACAATTGAATATCGAATGAGTAAAACATAACTTCCTCTGTGTATTTGTTCAGACGGATGTTTATGATGACTCATGATTTTCTCCAAATCTAATCCCCCGTTTGTGCTGCGGGGGATTATTTCTTCCCAATTTCTCATGCCCTGCGTCTTTATCTATGGTATAATAAACAACAGGAACGGTATTGTTTACAGAGTGCGTTTCATAATTTAGCAGGAAAGGTGGTTTGCACAATGAAGAATTACGCGAAACCCGGTGAGGTTATGTATCATGTAGGGCTGTCGGTGGAGATGCTGCAGGGCGCAAAGTATGCCCTGGTGCCCGGGGATCCGGGCCGGGTGGAAGGCCTGGCCAAAGCCTTGGATAAGAAAGCGGTGTATCTGGCAAGCCACCGTGAGTTTACCAGCTGGCTGGCCCGTGTGAAGGGGGCGCCGGTGCTGGTCATGAGCAGCGGTATGGGCGGTCCCAACATCACCTTTGTAGTAGAAGAACTGGGACGTCTGGGCATCACCACGTTCATTCGCGTGGGTACCACCGGTTCTCTGCAGGAAAAGATCAACCTGGGGGATGTGGTCATCAGCAAGGCCTGTGTGCGCATGGACGGGGCCAGCAAGGCCTATGCGCCGGTGGAGTATCCGGCGGTGGCGGATCTGGATGTGACCATTGCTCTCCGGAACGCGGCAAAGGAACTGAAGGTCCCCTTCGGCTTGGGCATTGGCGTCACCACAGACAGCTTCTGGCCCGGCCAGGAACGCTACGACAGTTTAAACGGCTATGTGTTGCGCAGACTGCAGGGCTCGTTGAAGGAATGGCAGGCCCTGGGCTGCACCAATTTTGAAATGGAAGCGGCTACGCTGCTGACCCTGTGCAGTGTGCACGGGCTGCGGGCCGGCGCTATCTGCGGCGTGGTGGCCAAGCGTACGGACAGCGAGTCCGTAGCGCCCCCCGGCGTGTATAAAAAGGCGGAGCAGCGTTTCCAGAAAGTGGCGAAGCGGGCGTTGGAGGAGCTCATCGCGGCGGATAAGGCATAATACATAAACAAACGTTACATCTGTTTTTTATTGTGCGTTACGATTATATGTGAAGTGAAATGTGACTGTATATTGCGGGAGGAATCACTATGCTGGAAGTTGGAACCAAAGCGCCGGCCTTTACGCTGCCGGACCAGGACGGGAACATGGTTTCCCTGAAAGACTTTAAGGGACAAAAGGTTGTATTGTATTTTTATCCGAAGGATAATACGCCCGGTTGCACGAAGCAGGCCTGCAATTTCGGGGAGCTGCTGCCCCAGTTCCGGGAGAAAGGCGCGGTAGTCGTCGGCGTCAGCAAGGACAGTGTGGCGTCCCATAAAAAGTTTCAGGAAAAGTTCGGCCTGCCCTTTACGCTGCTGTCGGATCCGGAGCTGAAGGTGATACAGGCCTACGGCGTGTGGCAGGAAAAGAACATGTACGGGAAGAAGACCATGGGCGTGGTCCGTTCCACCTATTTGATCGATGAAAAAGGCGTCATCGTAAAGGCGTTCGGCAAGGTGAAGGCGGCGGAGAATCCGCAACAGATGCTGGACCTGATGGGATGATGTTGCGGTAAAGGAGGCGAGACTATGGCCCGTGTAATCATTACATTGCTGGATTCTTTTGGTATCGGCTGGGCCCATGATGCGGCGGCCTTTGGCGATAAGGGTTCCGATACCCTAGGGCATATAGCGGCATGGATGGCAAAGAACCGCAAGAATGTGGACGGTTCGCCTAAGTATCTGGCTTTGCCCAACCTGGCGGTGATGGGACTGGAAACGTCTCACAAGCTGAGTACCGGCGCGAACCTGGCGTTTCCCCTTTCCGGCCAGCCGTTGCAAGATGATGTGCTGGATGGCGGGCGGGTGAAAGCTGCCTATACCTGTGGGTCAGAAGTGAGCAAGGGCAAGGATACCCTCAGCGGCCACTGGGAGATCGCCGGCGTGCCGGTGGATTTTGACTGGGGCTATTTTCCGGACCAGCCGAAGTGCTTCCCGCAGGAATTGGTAGAAGCCATTATAAAAGAAGGAAACCTGTCCGGGGTGCTGGGGGAAAAGCTGGCCAGCGGTACGGAAATCATCAGGGAGCTGGGCGAAGAGCATATGCGAACGGGAAAACCCATCCTCTATTCTTCCGCGGACAGCGTGCTGCAAATCGCCTGCCATGAGGAGACCTTCGGACTGGAGCGGCTGTATGATCTCTGCAAACTGAGCTTTGAACTGGTGAAGCCGTATAAGATCGCCCGGGTCATCGCCCGTCCTTTTGTGGGTACAAAGGCGGATGATTTTCAGCGGGTGGCGGCCCACCGTCACGATTATGCGGTGCCGGCCCATGAGGATACCCTGCTGGATAAGCTGATCGCAGCGGGAGGCCATGTGTACGCGGTAGGCAAGATTGCGGATATTTTTGCCCACCGGGGCATTACGAAGCATTATCCCGCGGCGGGGCTGGACAAGATTTTTGACGCTACCCTGCAGGCAGTGAAAGATGCGCCGGACCGGACGCTGGTGTTTGCCAATTTTGTGGATTTCGATTCTTCCTTCGGGCACCGGCGGGATTCCCTGGGCTACGGGGAAGGACTGGAATATTACGATGGCAGGCTGGCGGAACTGCTGGCCCTGCTGCAGCCGGAGGATGTGCTGCTGATTACGGCGGACCATGGCTGCGATCCTACCTGGAAAGGCACGGATCACACACGGGAAAAAATACCGGTGCTTTTCTACGGACAAAATGTGAAACCGCAGCAGCTGGCCCCGTTACATACGTTCAGCGATATCGGCCAGACCCTGGCGGCGTATTTGGGCGTGGGTGCGTTAGGGCACGGGACAGCGTTGGATATTTGGAAAGAGTGACAAACTATAGACATATATTTGTTATACAATAAAAACAGTCAAAATACATGGTTTTCATTGATTTTATATAGGGAAGGCTCTTTATTAAGGGGGTGACTTTCAGATGAAAAAACTGTTTCTGCTTCTGGCGATGCTGGTGGCGCTGTGCACCGGCCTTACCGGGGATATTTCCGGCTTGGGGGCAGTGCCGTTCATCGGTATGCCCAAGGCCCATGCTTTTGAGACGAAACCGGTGAACTTTGTGGTCATCGACCGTACCGGCAGCGTGGGGCCTGTGGATATGAAGGGCTGGATCCAGATGGTTAAGATGGATTACCATGTGCCCTATTACCGGCTTATGGACGATAACACCAAAGCCAACGCCGCGGTCAATGAGATGTTTGCCAAAAACCCGAAGCCGGACAAGGAAGCCATGAAGGCTGCTGCGGAACAGGCGGGCTGCGGGGCGCTGGTGGTGATGGTAGTGCACCGGATGGATTCGTACTTAGTGCACAGCAATTCGCTTTATGATATGGAAACCTATGTCAGGACATATGCCTATGCCGATATATTTGCCTATAATTCAGACGGCAATAAGTTCATCCGGCGGTTCCTGCGGGAAGCTGACTTACAACCGGTAGGACTGGATGAAAATCCCTCTGATACCATTAAATGGACATTAGGCAATTTGCTTAATAAAATGGAAGGAAAACCGCAGATCTGATTTGACGGAATGCGGCGGCGACTTTATGGAAAGCGCCGGATTCCGCTCTGCGGGAACTGGATACGTTATGCCAAAACCGGAAGATATTGAAGTGATTATGGAACGCCGCCCTCACTGGGAGTTTTTGCAAAATCTGCCCAGGGAGCTGCACGGTTTTACCTTTAATGATGGAGGGGAACTGAACCGGCACGAGTTTCTGCTGGGGGCGTATGTGAATGAAGCGGCCCGACGTCGGCTGGAGCTGATTTACACGAAAGAGACCTATGATTATGTGCCGGTACGCCAAGTGGGGCTGCACCGGTACCGTGATTTCCGTTATATCACAAGGGACAAAGATGTATTTGCGGAATGGATTACCGGCGCCATCGACCGGCTGGTAGAGGAGATGACCCCGACCTATATACCCCGTGCGGGCCATATGCTGAAAGCGAAGGGTATCCTTGACTGGCATTATCCGGATACGCTACCGGACCGGATCGGTAACTTTGTTAAGTTTATCGGTCCTCAGTATCCGCTGGAATTTACTAACGGTACTTTCATTATTCTGGATTACGTGGATTTTGAAGAGAGCAGTGAGCTGATATTTCTGTATAACCGGATTCGCAACGAGTTTTATGCAGAGAATAAGAAGCGGCTTAAACCGAATACGATTCACGAGTTCGATGCAAAGAAGCTGGCAGACCTGGAAGTATTGCTGGAAGAGAAGCTGGAACCGTATCTGTTGGAATTGGGAAAAAGCGGAAAGTGACAGGCTGGCAGTATTCAAAACGTATTTTGCCTGTGTTTCTTAAAAAAGCTTGACAGTAACGCAGAAATAACCTATACTATTAATGCTGATGAAAACGGCCCGGTGGTTCAGTTGGTTAGAATGCCGCCCTGTCACGGCGGAGGTCACGAGTTCGAGTCTCGTCCGGGTCGCCATTTTGCCTCGGTAGCTCAGTTGGTAGAGCAAGGGACTGAAAATCCCTGTGTCCACATTTCGATTCTGTGCTGAGGCACCATGCTGCGGAAATAGCTCAGTTGGTAGAGCACAACCTTGCCAAGGTTGGGGTCGCGAGTTCGAGTCTCGTTTTCCGCTCCATTGTTATTACAAGGAGCA
>JAFZIG010000137.1 GCA_017554485.1 Acidaminococcaceae bacterium
ATGGACGTATTGAAATTGTGTGAAAAAGAAATGGCTTACCGCGCCGCGTAACAGCGAAACGGTAAGCCGTTTTCCTTCCAATCACTCGTTCAGTTCTTTCAGCATTTGTGCCGGATTGTCCGCCGCGTTCACTTTTTCGTGGGCGCTGATGATGACGCCGTTTTCGTCGATCAGGTAGGTGGTACGGACAACACCCATGGAAACCTTGCCGCTGGCTTTCTTCTCTTTCCATACATCGTAGGCAATGATGACGCTTTTTTCCTCGTCGGAAAGCAGCGTAAAGGGCAGGCCGTACTTTTCTTCAAACTTCTTGTGAGACGCCGCGGTATCCTTGCTCACACCAAGGATCACGGCGTTTTTTACTTGGAATTGCGGATACAGTTCTCCGAAGCCGCAGGCTTGCTTGGTGCAGCCGGAGGTCATATCCTTGGAATAGAAGTACAGAACGACCTTCTTTCCCCGATAGTCAGACAGGGAGCGCATCTCTCCGTTCTGGTCGGGCAGGGTAAAATCCGGGGCTTTGGTTCCGATTTCCAGCATGGCTTCGTCCTCCTCACGTTTTTCTGTGAATCCCAATGTCGTCGTTTTTCTGGAAGCCCAGGGTGATGGTATCGCCGCCCATTTTCTGCCGCAGGGCGTACACCGCCGCTTCCAGCTTGTCCTGCTTTTCCCGTTTTTTCTTCTGCTGGTCCCCGCCCATGAGATCGAACAGGCTGACCTGTTCCGCTTCCTCCGCTGCCGAGATCAGCTTGGTCACGCCCACGGTGATTGCACGGATCGGCGCGTTTTCTCCGATGCTCCAATTGGTTTCGATCAAGTCCATGGCGACCTGCTGAATCTCATGCTGCAAATAGGTGGCGTGATTCAGGGAGGTTTGCCGGGAAATCACCCGCAGATCAGGGGATTTGATCTGCACGGAAATGACGGAGCCTTTCAGTTGATGGCGGCGCAGGTTGGCGGCGATTTCATCCACCAGCACGGAAACGCCGGTCATGATTTCTTCCTTCGTCACCAAATCACGCTTGAAGGTCATGCCCCGGCTGACAGATTTGATCTCCGGTTTTTCTCCCCATTTTCGCACCGCTTCCGTGTCCAGACCGTTGGCGTACTGCCACAGCGTCTCGCCGCCCTTACCCAGCAATTCCTGAATCCGTGCCTTAGGCTGCATGGCAAGATCGCCGATTGTTCGGATGGATTTCTTGTTCAGCGCCTCCACGGATGCCCTGCCCGCGAACAGCAGATCGGAAACCGGCAGCGGCCAAAGGATTTCTTTGAAATTGTCCTCGGTAATCACGGTTGTGGCGTCGGGTTTCTTATAGTCCGATCCCATCTTGGCGAATACCTTATTGAAGGACACGCCCACGGAAATGGTGATGCCAATTTCACTGTGTACCCGGTCCCGGATGGTATCGGCCAGCTCACGGGGCGACAGATGATAAAACTCTGGCGCGCCGGTCATATCTAAATACGATTCGTCGATGGACGCAGGCTCCACAAAATCCGTATAGTCGTGATAGATGGCGTTGACCTGATCGGAGATTGCCTGATAGTAACTGTGCCTTGGCGGAACAAACACGATGCCTGGGCATTTCTTTTTTGCCTGCCACACGGTGTCTGTGGTTTTCACGCCGCGCTTTTTCGCCAGTTCGTTCTTCGCCACCACCACACCCAGCCGGTTTTCCGGGTCGCCCGCCACGGCCATGGGCACATCCCGAAGTTCCGGTCTCTCCAGTATTTCGCAGGACGCAAAGAAGTTGTTGCAATCGCAATGAAAAATCAGACGGGTCTTCTTTTCCATGGCAACCATCTCCTTTGCGTTTTCTAGTTCTATTATACCATGAAATAGAAGTCAGCATCAATACACGAAAAAGATTGTCTTGCATAGCACTGTGAGGCGTTTTTTTCATATATAGCGTTTCTTCACACATCTTTTATTCAGAAATGAGGTAAAAAAATTGGCAACAACAAATCTTATTCCACTTCACGCGGGGAAGGATGGCTCTATCAGCAGAGCCCTTCAAAGGACGATTGATTACATTGAAAACCCGCTCAAGACAGAGAACCGGCAGCTGGTTACAAGCTATCGCTGTGATCCGCGTACCGCAGCCGCGGAG
>JAFZIG010000138.1 GCA_017554485.1 Acidaminococcaceae bacterium
CCTGGTTCCCATCCTCGAGCCGGAAGTGGATATCAAATGCCCCGACAAGGCAAAAGCAGAAGAAATTCTGAAAAAGAATATCATGGAACATCTGGCAAAGCTGCCGGAAGATACCAAGCTGATGTTCAAGGTGACGATCCCCACTATTCCCGATACCTATGCGGAACTGATCGCCGATCCGCGGGTGGTTCGCGTGGTAGCGCTGTCCGGCGGCTATACCCGGGAAGATTCCAACAAGAAACTGGCAGAGAATCACGGCCTGATCGCCAGCTTCTCCCGCGCTTTGTCGGAGGGGCTGAACGTGAAGCAGACTGCCGCGGAATTCGACGCGTTGCTGAAAGCATCGGTAGATTCCATTTACGAGGCTTCTATTACCTGACGAAATAAGGGTTAAATGACAAACACATACGATATCATTAATGATTTGTATAACGATGACGAAGGCTGGAACGCAGTCCTGAACCGCAAATACGCAGAGCAGTTCCTCCGTACGGAAGCTTTTCGCGGAGCTACCGACGACGAACTGCTGGAAATCTGGGGGCAGGTGATGTACCTGCTGATTTACTGCGGCAATACGTTTTACCGGATTGGCGATATGACAGGCAAGGACTTTGTTTACTGTATAAGCTGGTGCCAGCGCAATGTCGCCGATTTTGAGCTGGATTATGACAGCGTGGACAAGTTCTTGTCGGTAATGGAACGCCTTTTGTCATTTTTGAAACAGAAGAAGGCCATTACTAATGATTCGGCCGCAACAAAATGCAAATCAAAACTTCTGGGAGAAGGGAAGACCGTCAATCTGTTTAACGCAGACGGTTCCCTGCCGGATGAGTATGAAAAGTTCCGGATAAACAGGGAGCCGGACCTGGAAACCAAGGTCTTCATGCAGATGGGGCAGAAACTTTCGATTTTGTCCGGCCTCTTCCGTAATTATTTCAACGGTACGGAGTTTGAATTTGAACGCAGGCGTGCCGCTTTACTGTATTTCGGAACAGATTATGTACCCGATGAGAAGGAAAAGCCGGATTTGTCAGCTTCGTTTTGGGAGTATTTTGCTTTTGATTTCCGGCTGGGTGAAACCAACAGACGCCCTATTGAAGTTTTTTACGATTATTACAAATCAAATCCTGACCCCAAGTATGAAAAAACAAATCACGCGCTTATCGGATTGCTGGAAGCCCTTTCGAAAGTCAGGTTAATGGTTTTTTCAATAGAAACAAAAGATGTTGACAGATGGTATCAGTGCAGGGATTTCTTTTCCGGGAGCATATCAGAACTGAATCTCCCTCTGGATGAAACTGTTGATTTTACAAACCTTCTCTGTGTTGCCCACGTGTTCGAAGACGGTAACCTGCTTACCGATTATTTGCGGAGCGTTTGTGTTAAACCGGTGGCGCGGAGAGTTTTGCATAAAAACTTTGTACGCCTGCTGGACTGGTACAGGGTTTCCCAACCGGAAGCCGGCTGGGAGGATTTTTGCGATAACAACGCTGCCCTGGTAATCCATATGATATCTTACGCGGGAAAGCCGGAGTCTGTCATCGAACCGTTCCGCTGGTCAACCAATGTGAAAGACTATAAACCTGTGCCTGTCGATATGAAACAGGATGTCTGCCTGTTTATCCTCCGGATGGGCAGGTCGCTTCACATGTCATGGCGGGATCGTAAAAACCTTCTCCAGATGTGGAGTGATTTTTACGCTTTAGCTCCCGTATCCTGTTTCGACCATCAGGAATTCATACTCTGGGCACTTGCCACGCTGGAAAATTACATGATCGTGACGGACACGTTCCTGTTAGATATAGCGTCATTCGTAAAAAAGATGAAGCTCACCGGGTGGCGTATCCGGGAAAAAGCGAATATGATCCATACCGTACTGCGTCTGGAACCCTATGACCCGCGTTATAACAGTGAGACCGCCTTTATCAGTATGGTTTTTTCGTAAGGGGTAGCTATGGGGCGCCTGACAAAAGACGGAGGAGGTGGATTGGCGGTATTCCGTACTGAAGTTGACACTTTTAAATAATAAAAATTATTAAAAAGTGAAAAACCCGCATGGACCATGCGGGTTTTTCACTTTGCTGTTTTTGATATTGGTAAAACGGATTTAGTCGGAGAGGCACGAGTGATAATCAGCCTGAAAACAATACTTGTTCTTATTAGCAAGTAAAAATACAAATCTTATAATAAAAAATAATAAATAACTTGACATTCTTAATGATAATTATTATTATATTAATGGACAGGGAAACCGGCAGAACTTTAACTCAAATCCTCCGGTTTTCGGTGAAGAGTGTTGAAAAACTTAATACAGAAATCGATACAGGCGCCCGCCAGGGCCCAACAGAGAAGTCCGGTGCAAGTCCGGCGCGGTCCCGCCGCTGTAAGGGAGAGCAAGCTTCAAAAATGTCACTGAAACGCCAGGTTTTGGGAAGGCGAAGCGAGCGATGAACCCAAGTCAGAAGAACTGCCTGTATGGAACCCATTTCTTGACCCGCGAGCGACGGGGAGGAGATGACTGCACAGCCGTTTTGTGCTGGCAGCTGCCTTCAAACCGTCTTTTCGATAACGAAAAGGCGTTTTTTAATGTAGTTTATATAACGGCCTGGACAACCGTCATATAATGATTTGCCATTCTCAAACCTTCCGAATCAACGTGCGCGGTAACGCAGCCGGACACTGGGTTACCCGCACGGATCTGAAGGTGAAGGAAGCGGTTAAAGGCAGCGGCAGTGCTCACTCTCGTACGAGCTGGGCTTTTTTATTGGTAACATCCATCCGGTAACGGATGGTTTTACATAGATTCAGCGACCGGGCGCATTTCCCGGAAGGAGAATCATAAATTAAAAGAGGAGGTAAATTGTTTATGGCTGAAGAAACCAACATCGAGCAGTCCAAATCCAAGCCGATGACTGACAAGGAGTTGGAAGAACTTCTGCGTAAGTCCGAACAGAACGCGTCTTACCCGGATGTTCCGTTTGATGAGTTTACAGTCCCCACGCCGGAAGAATGGGTGGCGGCCTGTAACGAACTGTTAAAAGGCAAGCCTTTTGACAAGATGATGTACACCAAAAACTATGAAGGCATTACCTTCGATCCCATTTACACGCTGCGTAAATGGAAAGACATCCTGCCTAAGGATGATTATCCGGGCATGGGCGACTTCCTGCGCGGCAGTACGGTGAATGGTTACGTTCACGAACCCTGGGGCATCGCCCAGGCCTGCGACCTCACTGAGCCGCAGGAAAACAACGAGCTGCTGAAATTTGAAATCTCCAAAGGCAGCACCGTTTACCATGTTCGCGTTGACAGCGCGACCCTGGCAGGCGTTGACGTAAAAGACGCCGAAAAACCCGGCGACAAGGGCGTAAGCCTGACGACCGTGGAAGACATGCACACCCTGCTGGACGGGCTGGATATGGAAAAGATCCCGTATATGTTATATACCGGTGAAGGCTCCGCCCGCCTGCTGGCCATGACCGTGGCAGCCCTGAAAGCTGCCGGCAAAAAGATTGAAAAACTGCACGGCATTATCGGCGCCGACCCCATCGGCGAACTGGTAAAGAACGGCAAGACTGCCGAAAGTCTGGATGCGCTGTATGACCAGATGGCCGGCGTTATCAAATGGGCGAAGAAAAACGCTCCCGGCCTGCGCACAATTTTTGTTCGCAGCACCGTATTCTCCCTGGGCGGAGCAGAAAGCGTTCAGGAAGTTGCCTACACCTACGCAGTAGCTGTTGAATATGTACGCCAGATGATGAAACGCGGCCTGGATATCCATGATATCTCCCAGGCGATCGCCTTTGAGTTCAACCAGGGCGCCAACTTCTTCATGGAAATCGCGAAACTGCGCGCAGCCCGTCAGATCTGGGCTAACATCATGAAGGAATTCGGCGCGGAAGAAGCGGACCGTGCTTCCTATGTACACGGCCGTCCTGCTTCCTTCACCAAGACCGTGATCGATCCGTATGTTAACATGCTGCGTAACTGCAGCCAGTCCTTCTCCACCGTGGTTGGCGGCGTAAATTCCTACGAAAACGAGCCTTTCGACGAACTGATCCGTAAAGGCGACACCTTCTCCCGCCGTATTGCCCGCAACATCCACATCATGCTGCAGGAAGAATTTGGCATGCAGGCGCCTATCGATCAGGCCGGCGGCTCCTGGGCCGTTGAAGCGCTGACCAAACAGATCACCGAAAAGATCTGGGCTAAATTCCAGGAAGTGGAAGCTGCAGGCGGCGTTATCGCTGCCCTGATGGAAGGCAGCATCCAGAAAGGCATTGCCGACGTTCTGGCTGCCCGCTTCAAGAACCTGGAACTGCGCAGAGACCGTGCAGTTGGCGTAAATATGTATCCGAACATGACGGAAGAACCGCTGGATCCCCGTCCGGAAAATACCGAAGAAATCAAGAAGATTCTGTCTGCTGCAGTTGAAAAATACGTGGCCGACGTTGACGCGAAAGAAGCGGAAGCAAAACTGGCTGCTGTTAAGGCTGCTGCTCCTGACGCCCTGGTTGACGCGGAAGCGGAAGCATTCGCTGCCGGCGCTACCATCGGCCAGGTTGCCAAAGCGGCTGCCAAAGAAGCCTGCGGCTGCTGCGCAACGACGGTTGAACCCATTGCGGAACATCACTGGACTGAAAAATTCGAAGCCCTGCGCAGAGATACCGAAGCTTACATTGCCAAGACCGGCAAGAATGTGGAAGTGTTCCTGGCCAACATGGGCCCGATTCCGCAGCATAAAGCCCGCGCTGACTTCTCCACCAGCTTCCTGCAGGTTGGCGAATTCAACGTACATCTGAACAATGGCTTCCAGGATGACCCCGACAAGCCCAATTCCCGTTGGGAAAAGGCTGCGGCTGCCCTGAAGGCCGGCATCGACGAAGCTGGTACCCCGTATGACTGCGCGGTTATCTGCTCCACCGACGCTACCTATCCGGAAGACGTACCGGGCATGGCTCCGCTGCTGAAGGCTGCCAACCCGAACATGAAGCTGTTCCTGGCCGGCGCTCCTGCCAAAGGTATGGAAGAAACCTACCGGAATGCAGGCGTAGATGACTTTATCAGCGTAGCTGCCAACTGCTTTGATATTCTGAAAGACTTGCAGAAGAGGAAGGGGATGATTGAATAATGGCAAATCTGAATCCTGATTTCACCAAGATTAGTTTTCCTGAACATCCTTCTTGCTCCTATGAGGAATGGAAGAAGGGTCTGGAAAAGAAGACCGGTGAAAACTGGGATGGCCTGAAAGGCACGACTCTGGAACGTATCCCGGTTGATCCGCTGTACACTGATGAAATTTACAAAAAATGCAACCATCTGGATTTCATGAGCGGTATTCCTCCGTTCCTGCGTGGACCGTACTCCACCATGTACGTATTCCGTCCCTGGACGGTACGTCAGTACGCCGGTTTCTCCACTGCAGAAGAATCCAATGCTTTCTACCGTCGCAACCTGGCAGCGGGCCAGAAAGGTCTGTCTATCGCCTTCGACCTGCCGACGCACCGCGGCTACGACGCGGATAACCCCCGTGTAGTAGGCGACGTTGGTAAAGCGGGCGTATCCGTTTGCTCCATGTTAGATATGAACATCCTGTTCTCAGGTATTCCGCTGGACCAGATGTCCGTATCCATGACCATGAACGGCGCCGTTCTTCCGATCCTGTCCTTCTTCATCGTATCCGGTGAAGAGCAGGGCGTAGACAAGAAGATCATGGCCGGTACCATTCAGAATGATATTCTGAAGGAATTCATGGTACGTAACACCTACATCTATCCGCCTGATATGTCCATGCGTATCATCGGCGACATTTTCGAATACACCACCAACTACATGCCGAAGTTCAACTCCATTTCCATTTCCGGTTACCACATTCAGGAATGCGGCGCCACCTGCGATCTGGAATTAGGCTACACCCTGGCCGACGGCATGGAATACATCCGCACCGGTGAAAGAGCAGGCCTGAAGGTTGACGCCTTCGCGAAACGTCTGTCCTTCTTCTGGGATATGGGCAAGAACTACTTCATGGAAGTTGCCAAGATGCGTGCGGCCCGCGTACTGTGGGCTAAGATCCTGAAGAGCTTCGGCGCTCAGAATCCGAAATCCATGGCTCTGCGTACCCACTCCCAGACTTCCGGCTGGTCCCTGACCGAACAGGATCCGTTCAATAACATCTCCCGTACCTGTATGGAAGCTATGTCCGCGGCGCTGGGCCACACCCAGTCCCTGCACACCAACGCGCTTGACGAAGCCATCGCGCTGCCGACCGACTTCTCCGCGCGTCTGGCCCGTAACACCCAGCTGTACATCCAGGACGAGACCAAAGTCTGCAAGATCATCGATCCGTGGGGCGGCTCCTACTATCTGGAATACCTCACCAACGAGATCATCCGCCGTGCCTGGGCGCACATCCAGGAAGTTGAATCCCTGGGCGGTATGGCCAAAGCTATCGCTACCGGCCTGCCGAAGATGCGTATCGAAGAATGCGCGGCCCGTCGTCAGGCTAATATCGACAGCGGCAAGGAAACCATCGTCGGCCTGAACAAATACCGTCTGGCCAAGGAAGACCCGCTGAACGTATTGTCCATCGATAACACCGCCGTTCGTAACGCCCAGATCAAACGTCTGGAAAAACTGCGTGCGGAACGTAATCCGGAAGCCGTTGCCCGTGACCTGGCAGCCCTGACCGCAGCAGCGGAAAGCCGTGAAAACGGCAACCTGCTGGAATGCGCCGTACAGGCAGCCCGCGACCGTGCATCCCTGGGTGAAATCTCCGACGCGATCGAAAAAGTATCCGGCCGTTTCAATGCTGTTATCCACACCGTATCCGGCGTATACAGCAGCGAATTCTCCGGCAACGACGATATGGAAAAAGCCAATGCGCTGGCTAAAGAATTTGAAAAACTGGAAGGCCGCCGGCCTCGTATCTTCCTGGCTAAGATGGGTCAGGACGGTCATGACCGCGGACAGAAAGTTCTGGCGACCTCCTTCGCCGACATGGGCTGGGACGTTGACGTAGGGCCTCTGTTCCAGACTCCGGAAGAAACCGCGCAGGACGCAGTGGACAACGACGTTCACATGGTCGGCTTCTCCTCCCTGGCCGCTGGTCACAAGACCCTGCTGCCGGCTCTGGTGGAAGAACTTGCCAAACGCGGCCGTGAGGATATTCTGGTAACCATCGGCGGCGTTATCCCCGCACAGGATTACGATTATCTGTACGATCATGGCGCAGCAGCCATCTTCGGGCCTGGTACCAACATCCCGAAATGCTGCATCAAACTGCTGCAGATGTTAGTAGACCGTGCGAAAGAGGAAGCTGCACAGGAATAACGGAATGGTAAGGAAAGCAGCCTGAAGCTGCTGAAAGACAGTTCCCAAGTGTAAAAATTAATGGCGCGTGCCTGCCCCTGTTGCGATAACGGGGGCAGACAGCCCATTTTATTTCATGTATATGCAACGCAACGCAGAATGCATGCGATCGCTGCAGCGTAATGCGTAACGCGCCATCATATATGAAGAAAGTTGAGATGATAATCATGCCTGAGATTCCAAAATCGGACTTGCATCCCAGCTGGGTGCCTGAGGAAGCAAATGAAAATTTTGCCTGTTCCGTAATGGGTGGCATCGACACGAAAGTTAACGCCAACTCAGAAGAAAAAGTCTATGATCCAAACGCAGTCCGCAGGGTTCCGTTGCGCAGGAAACCCACTCTTGACGAGATTGTAAAGGGTGTAGGCGAAGGCAATCGCGTGATGTTATCCAAAGCGATTACACTGATCGAGAGTAATGCTCCCAAAGATTTTGATAAGGCCCAGCGCGTATTGCAGGGGCTGCTGCCAAAAACGGGCAGGGCGCTGCGCATCGGTATCACCGGTGTCCCCGGCGCAGGCAAGAGTACGTTTATCGAAGCATTCGGCCAGCTGCTCTGCAGCATGGGCTATAAGGTGGCCGTACTGGCCGTCGACCCTACCAGTCCCCTGACCGGCGGTTCCATTCTGGGCGACAAGACCCGTATGCAGAACCTGTCCCGTGAGCCGAACTGCTTTATCCGTCCCACGCCTTCCGGCGGAACCCTGGGCGGTGTGGCCCGCAAGAGCCGCGAGACCATGATGCTCTGCGAAGCGGCTGGGTATGACGTGATCCTGGTGGAAACCGTCGGCGTAGGCCAGTCGGAGACCACGGTACGTAACATGGTCGACTTCTTTATGCTGGTAGTTCTGACCGGCGCGGGCGACGATCTGCAGGGTATCAAAAAAGGTATCATGGAACTGGCGGACGCTATTGTAGTAAACAAAGCGGACGGCGAAAACCTGGCCCGGGCTACTGTGACCCAGGGCGAATACGAACGCATGGTGGAATTTATCCGTCCGGCTACGGAAGGATGGAAGACCCATGCTTACAAATGTTCTGCGCTGACCCATGACGGGCTGCCTGAACTGTGGGCTGTTATGCGCAAGTTTGAAAAAGACACGAAAGAATCCGGAGTGTTCCAGAAACGCCGTAAAGCACAGCTTTTGTCCTGGGTTCGCGGCATGATCGACGAACACCTCCATAACCTGTTCTTTAACGATCCCATGATCAAAGGCCGTATC
>JAFZIG010000011.1 GCA_017554485.1 Acidaminococcaceae bacterium
GCAAGCTCCGACCCGGTTTCCTGCGGGTCTATTTCTTCCTAACAAGATTCCCGCCGCATCAGCAGCGGCTGAAAGGTGACGTGCTGATGGTTCTGCTCCTGTGAAATCAAACCTTTCATCAATTGCGCGGTATGCTTGACCATATCGGCGACCGGCTGCGCGAAGGTCGTAACGGAGGGGATACAGTAGGCAACGGACTCCAGTCCGTCAAAGCTCAGGATTTTAACGCTTTCTGCAGGAGTTTTCAGGTCATGCAGCGCGCGAAGGATGGCGGGGACCATCGTATCCGATACGCAGCAAATCGCCGTGGTTTCTGGATGGTTCAAAAAATGCGCCTTGATCCCATCGTAGGTTTTCTGGTACTGGTAATCCGTTTCAATATACCAATTGGTTTCGTTGCCCGCCATGCGCAGGGCCGCCTGATACGCCTGCACTCTCATGCCATAGACGCTATTGTCGATAAAAGAGGAAATCACCGTGCAGATATTTTGGTGCCCCTGATCGATCAGGCTTTTCATCTGTCCGAACGCGGTTTGGAAGTGGCTGACCTGAATGCTGGAATACGTCAATTCGTCTTCCTGTTCCGGCAATACGGTATTGATAAAAATGGCGGGGCAGGGCAGCTGCCGGAATACTTCTCTGGAAACCGGAGCAAAATTGCCCCCAATATAAATCAGGCCGCTCAGCTTCTCTTTTTCAAGCTGCCGGATCATTTCAGTCATTTTTTCCGTTTTGTCCTGAGCGTGATAATTATCATGAAAACCCAATACAAGATAGCCGGAATTGTGGATCAGAATGGACAGCATATCTTCTATATGGGAATAGAGAGGATTATAGACGCCTTCCGTCACCAGGCCGATCTTTGGAATGGCTTTTCCTTTCCGGCGCGGAGACACCTTCGGGGCGTATTGGTATTCTTCTATGATTTCCAGCACGTGTTTCCGGGTCGCTTCCCCCACGTCCGGGTAATTGTTCAGCACTTTTGATACCGTTCCCGGCGTCACATCGGCAATTCGGGCGATTTCCCGTATATTCATGGCACTGCGCCTCCCTGTGCTTTTCTTCAGATCGTGAGGATGGGCTCGATGCCAAGTCCCTTCAGCATGTCATATGCCTTGGGCATGCACGCGTCCCAGACCTGGCAGGGCTCATGGGCGTCTGACCCGATGATGACTCGCGCCCCGGACCCGACGACTTTTTCCCAGAATTTTATATGGGGGTACATGAGCCGCGGCCCTTCCGGATATTCGTGGATCCCGCGACGGAACCCATTGGCGTTCAATTCCAGGATCACCCCATAGCGAACAGCGGATTCGATGATCCTGTCAGACGCCGCGTCGCAGTTTTTATCCCACGGGAGTTTGTTCATGGCGAATAAATCGGGATGGGCCAGCATCCTGAACAGCCCCGTTTTCAGCGCTTCGTCGATCGCCCGGGCATACCAAAGATACATTTCCGTATCCGGGGCGTCGGCAACGAACAGGTATTCCCGATCCGGCATAGGAAAGAAATGCTCTCCCAGCAGCAAATAATCCAAATGATCTTCATTCAGCAGCCGTTCATAATAAGGAATATACTTGGGAAGATACTCGATTTCCAAGCCTTTGAGGATGGTCATTTGGGAAGCGTACTTTTCCGCCAGCCTGTCCACTTCGGAAAAATGATCGGACAGTTCCTCATACGGCATCCGATAGCCATAGTCATGGTCAGGGAAAGGGGCGTGTTCGGAAAAGCCTAAAATGGATACCCCTGCGTCCAAAGCGCAGCGGACATAGTCTTCCTCCGTTCCCTGGGCATGGCGGCAGCGCTGGGAATGGGTGTGGTAGTTCGTTTTCATGGGAACCTCGCTTTCAAAGCAACGAAACAAAACTTAATTTTCGCAACATGTTTCGGATTGCTCCATTTCGATTATAGCATATATACATGTTGTTTTCAAGATAAATTTCATACATTATTTCTATTTTTCATATTGACACCGGCGAAAAACCGTGATATGATGAACGAGAAATAACGAAACAACGGATATGTTTCGTAAAAGAGAACGAAGAAAACGAGGAGGATTCACCATGAGCAAAAAGCTGACCGCCCTGCTGCTGGCCCTGTGCCTGCTGCTTGGCACCACCGCCGCCTTTGCGGACGGCGCGGAATCGTTTACCCTGCGGGTATGGACGCCCTCTGAAGACCAGAACCCCGACCTGGGCGCGTGGGTCAACACCCTGTGCGACGAATTCAACGCCGCCCATCCAGAATGGGATATCACCTTTGAATACGGCGTCAGTTCCGAATCCGACGCCAAGAAGCTGGTTCCCCGCGATATGGAAGCGGCTGCCGACGTGTTCCTGTTCGGTTCCACCGGCTTGGAAACTCTGTGCCAGGCTAACGCCCTCACCGAATGGGGCGGCAAGTATATGAAGTATGTGCAGGAGAATTATCCTGAAACCCTGGTAAACTGCCTGATGTATGCCGACGGCCTGTACGGCGTGCCGATCACCACCGATACCTATTTCATGTACTACGATAAGAGCGTGTTCACGGAAGAAGACGTCCTCTCCCTGGACACCATGCTGACCAAGGGCAAGGTAGCCTTCCCCCTGGGCAACGGCTATTATCTGGCCGCCTTCTATCTGGCCAACGGCTGCACCTTCTTCGGCGCTGACGGCAAAGACCGCGCGGCGGGTATCCAACTGGGCGGTGAAAAAGGCGTGGCCGTCACCAATACCCTGGTTGACCTGGTCAAGAACGAAAACTTCATCGTAGCCGAGCCCTCCGACGCCATCGGCATGATGCGCGAAGGCAACTGCGCCGCTTACATCTGCGGCACCTGGCAGGCTGCCCAGACCAAAGAAGTGCTGGGCGACAACTTCGGCGTGGCGGTGCTGCCCTCCGTGATGATCGACGGCGTCAATTGCCAGCTGCGTCCCTTCACCTCCGCCAAGGCTGTGGGTGTAAAGAGCACCACCGAGCATCCCGTGGCCGCTTTGGAGCTGGCCTGCTTCCTGGCCAGCTACGATGCCCAGAAGGCCCATTATGAAAAGCGCGGCTATGTGCCCTGCCAGAACGATCTGATCAAAGAAGTGGCCAATGATCCCATCTGCCTGGTGGACGCCAAGACCGTCAGCGAAGTGGCCCTGGCCCGCGCCAGCTATACGGAATTCGGTTACTACTGGTCTCCCGCCGAGAGCATGGGCAACGAGATCCGCGACGGCATCGTGACCCATGAGAACGCCGCCGAAAAGACCGAAACCTTCACGCAGGCTGTCAATAACCCCGGCGTCTGATAAAACTCGCGAGGGGGCTGCGTCGGTTTTTTCCGATGCGGTCCCCTCCTTTCTTGTTTGTGAATGAGAGCGTGAGACGATGAAAAAGAAAGCGTATAATCGTGGAACCGGCATGCTGACGGCGCTGCGGAAAGGTTCCCTATGGGTGTGGCTGTCCGCGCTCATCTGGGGCCTGGGCAATCTGATCAGGCGGCAGTTCGTAAAAGGAACGCTGTTTTTAGCGGCGGAAGCCGGGGTGGTGCTGTTCACGATCCAATCCGGGTTGTATAACCTGGATAAGCTGACCACCTTGGGCACCGTGGCGCAGCAAAAGGTATGGAACGACGAAAAAAGCATCTTTGAATATGTGGACGGCGACCGTTCCCTGAATATCCTGCTGTACGGGATCATCACGGTGGCCATCGTGGTTTTCGGGCTTTTGCTGCTGCGCGCGTCGGTCAAATCCGCGTACAGCGCGGAACAGAGCTGGAAGAAGTATGGCCGCGCGCCGACCTTTGAGCAGGATATCAAGGCTTTGCTGGATGAAAGGCTGCAGTTTTCCCTTCTTTCTCTGCCCATCCTTGGCGTGATCGCCTTTATTCTGCTGCCGCTGATTTTCATGAGCAGCATGGCGTTTACCAATTACAGCGTGCTGGACAGCAAATTGGTGCTGTTTGACTGGGTGGGGTTCAAGAATTTTGCCCGCACCCTGAGCATGAACGGCAGTTTGGGCAGCACCTTCTGGTCCGTGCTGGGCTGGACGCTGGTGTGGGCCCTGGCGGCGACCTTTTCCAACTACATCTTGGGAATGCTGCTGGCGCTGTTCATCAACTGGAAGGAGATCAGGCTCAAGAAATTCTGGCGCTTCACCTTTGTGCTGACGGTGGCTGTTCCCCATTTTGTAACGCTGCTGATCATGCGGCAAATGCTCCAGCCAAACGGCGCCATCAACGTGCTGCTGCAAAACATGGGCTGGATCAAGGAACCACTCCCCTTCTTTACAGACACCATGTGGGCGCGGATCACGGTGATCCTGATCAACATTTGGGTGGGTGTTCCTTATACGCTCCTGCAAACCACCGGCATCCTCCAGAGCATTCCTCAGGAGCTGTACGAATCCGCCCGGGTGGACGGGGCCAATCCCTTTGTGACCTTTTTCAAAATCACCCTGCCTTATATGCTGTTCGTCACCACGCCCTACCTGATCACCTCCTTTACCGGAAATATCAATAACTTTAACGTGATTTACCTCACGTCCACCGGGCTGCCCCGTGCTGTGGGATCCACTGCCGGGGATACGGATCTGCTCATCACCTGGCTGTACAAGCTGACCATCGACAACCAGTATTATGATGTGGGTGCGGTCATCGGCATCATGACCTTCATTACCCTGAGCATCGCATCACTGCTGACTTTCCGATTCAGCGGTTCTTATCGGAATGAGGAGGGATTCAGATGAGCAAACAGATCAAAGCGAAAAAAAGCGCCTGGCAGAAAAAACCTCTGCATAAGCGGATCGGGATCATCCTGGCCCACGTTGTTCTGGCGCTGTTCGCGTTTTTGTGGCTGATCCCGATTTTCTGGGTCATTCTGACCAGCTTCCGGGCGACGAAGGGCTCCTACAGCTCCACCTTCATTCCCACGGCGTTTTCGCTGGACAATTATATCAAGCTGTTCACCGATTTTTCCGTGTTCAACTTCCCGCAGATGCTGCTCAATACCCTGATCGTGGCGGCGGCCACCTGCGTGCTGAGCACCTTCTTCGTCATTTCCGTGGCGTATACCCTGTCGCGGCTGCGCTTCAAATCCCGCAAGCCCCTGATGAACGTGGCCATGATCATCAACCTGTTCCCCGGCTTCATGTCCATGATCGCCAACTACTACATTTTCAAAATGCTGGGCTGGACCAACGGGCCGCTGCTGCGGCTGGCCATGATCGCGGTGTATTCCGGCGGCGCGGGCCTGGGCTACCACATCGCCAAGGGCTTCTTCGACACCATCCCCATCGCGCTGGATGAGGCGGCCATGTTGGACGGCTGCACCAAGTGGAACGTGCTCAAAAAGATCATCATGCCGCTGAGCAAGCCCATCATCGTGTTTACGCTGCTCAACTCCTTCGCAGGCCCCTTCAAGGATTTTATGCTGGCGAAGATCCTGTGCGGGCCGAACAAGGATTATTTCACGGTGGCTGTGGGCATGTACCAGATGCTGGAGCGGGAGTATATCGACCAGTGGTTCTGCAGCTTCGCGGCCGCCGCGGTCATCATCTCGATCCCGGTGGCGTCCCTGTTCCTGACCACACAGAAGTATTACTCCATCGGTTTCAGCGGGTCCGTAAAGGGATGATCATGTGCCCTGCCGATTCTGCAGGGCATTTTTACTCTCCAATCGCGATAAAAGTGAGGAAGAAAAAGATGGAGACAACCATAACGGTCAGTGGCAGGGAATATGAGATCGTCCTTTTGTTGGGACATGGAAAAGGCGGCTATTCCTTTCTGGCCCGGGCAGACGGTAAACAGTTCGTGGTCAAACAGATTCATCACGAACCCTGTGATTATTATAGCTTTGGCAACAAAATCGAAGCGGAATGCAGAGATTACGAAAGGCTGCTGGCTGCCGGTATCCGGATCCCCAGGATGGTGGCGGTGGATACCGACAATGAACGGATCGTAAAGGAGTATATCAGCGGCAAAACGGTTTTTGAGCTTGTCCGAGACGGCATGCCAGTTCAGTCCTATGTGGAGCAGGTTCAGGAAATGGCGGCGCTTGCAAAAGCGGCGGGACTCAACATCGACTATTTCCCGACGAATTTCGTCGTTCAGGATAGCCTGATCTGGTATGTGGATTACGAGTGCAATGAATATATGGATGCATGGAATTTTGAAAATTGGGGAATAAAATACTGGTCGCGCACAGACGAATTCAAGGATTATCTGAGAACGCTTGAGAATTGATCGTTATTTGCTGTATTTGGCGGAATGCTGCCTTGTTTTCGCTTTCTGCGTTATATCTTTTGCTGTACTGCATCACCCACCCCCGCCCACTTCCATCATCAGCCGGACGCCGAAGGTGACGCCCTCGATGAAAGCTGACTCGCCTTCATCCATCAGAAGTGTGTTTATTTCGTCCTGCACTGAGTCCATTACTGGCCGCTTTTCTTCGGGCAAGGCGGCCAGTATTTCTTCCTGCAGCGCCATTAGCTTGTCGTAGCCGGAAGAATTCTGATCCTTTCTCCTGTATGCAGCCCATGTCATTTCAGCATATTTTATTGCATCTATTGTTAGCGGTGAGCCCCGAATAGATGAGGAGTCCTTTGAGTTGAGGTTCTTCGGGGTGGAGGAGTTGCCCCCATTATTCGCGGAAGATCACATTGCGGCGATGGATGCATATTTCAGTGGAGTGCACTACCCCCTGCTGAAGGAAAACTCACATATTTCAGGTGAAAATGAATGAAGGATAATAAAAAACACAACATCGGCGAAATTGACGAGAGAATCACCACCCTTGAGGGCGAACTGACTGTTCTCCGGGAGACCATAGCCTCTAAAGAAGCGGAACTCGCCCAACTCAAGGAGACCCGCGACAAAGAGTTGATCAGCAGGCTCATGGATGCCATCGCCGAAAGCGGAAAGAGCGTTCAGGACGTGATCGACATGGTGAAGGGCGACCTGCCCGACGAGTTGAAGTAAGAACCGACGTCAACAATAGCAAACTTTTTATCAGCCCATTACAACCCATTCACATCATCCAGCAGTTTCCGGTTCTTTTGACGCACGCAAACATAGAACTGAACAGCGGCTTCGGGATCAGTAAGAGGAAGGGCAACGCGCCCCTCGGGAACAGTGGAGATATTATACATAATAGACAGATTGGTAACGAAATTAGGCAGATCAGAGGCATCAATCAGGTCTTTGAGCACTTTCCTGTCGTTTTGAATTATGTAGTGGACGTTTTTCGTTTTGTTCGTGTGCAGTTCTTCCCATATGCCAAGCCCGGTGGATAACAGCATGGTAAGCCCTTCCAGGTCGGACAGCCGCAGTTGCTTCCGGCTGGCGAGGAGATGATGCTTCGGCAGGGAAACCATCAGCGTTTCCCGCACATACGCCTGCGACAGAATCCCCTTCTCTTCCCACGGATGGGTGAGGACAATCAATTGAAACGCGCCCTTCATCATCCCCTCTTTCAGTTCTTCTTCGGATTGCAGGATGGAGGAAATCGTCATGTTCTGGTACAAAGCGGTTAGCCGTGGAATCAGCGGGAAGAAAGGGCCTGGGGCGCAGGAACCGACAGTGAGTGTGGTCATGCTTCGCCGATAGCTTTCTAACCGCGCCTCCATTTGCGCCACGGAATTCAGCACATTTCTGGC
>JAFZIG010000139.1 GCA_017554485.1 Acidaminococcaceae bacterium
AGGTCGGCGTCCCGGATGGTGGACAGGCGGTGGGCGATGACCACGCTGGTGCGTCCTTTCATCACCTGCTGCATGGCGTCCTGGATGGCTTTTTCTGTTCTTGTGTCTACATTTGAAGTGGCTTCGTCCAGTATCAAAATGCGGGGATCGGCCACAAAAGCCCGGGCGATGGCCAGCAGCTGGCGCTGGCCCTGGCTGATGTTTTCCCCGGCGCCTGTCAGCATGGTTTCATAACCCTGGGGCAGCAGTTCGATCATCTCATGGCAGCGGCTCATCTCCGCTGCTTTTTTTATGTCTTCGTCCGTGGCGTTTTCGTTGGCGTATTGCAGGTTGCGATGAATGGTGTCAGAAAACAGCACCGTATCCTGCAGCACAATGGCTACCCGTTTCCGCAGGCTGTCCCGGGTGATTTCTTCCACATTCTGGTCGTTGATCCAGATGGCGCCCTTGTCGGCATCATAGTAACGCATCAGCAGGTTGACCACGGTGGACTTGCCGCTGCCGGTGGAACCTACCAGGGCTACTTTCTTGCCAGCGGGGATGGTCAGGTTGAAGTCCTTCAGAACTGGTTTGCCTTTCACATATCCGAATTCCACATCCTCAAAACGTACGGAGACCTTTTCCTGGTCTTCCCAGACCAGACCGTACAGGTCCTCGCTGGTCTCGTCCAGCACCTGGAAGACCCGTTCGGCCCCGGCGATGGCAGATTGCAGCTGCCCGTAGATCTGGGCGATTTCGTTGATGGGACGGCTGAACTGCTTGGCGTAGACGATGAAGGCGGAGATGACGCCTACGGAGATCATGCCGTGGATGGCGAAGTAACCGCCGAAGGCCGCGATGATGACGAAGCCGATGTTGCTGATACAGTTCATGACAGGACCCATGACGCCGCTGCATACTTCGGTGCGGATGCCGGCTTTGGTGAGCCTGTCGGAAATGTCGCAGAACTTGTCCGCGGACTGGTCCTGCCGGTTATAGGCTACCACCGTGCGGTAACCGTTGACGATTTCCTCCACGGTGCCGTTCATGCTGCCCAGCAAGGTCTGGCGTTCTTTGGAGTATTTGCGGACAAAGGTAGACAGCAGGCGGGTAACGAGGACGGTGAGGAAGATGGTGCCGCAGCTTAACAGGGCCAGCTGCCAGCAGTACCAGACCATGATGGCCGCGGTGCCGATGATGGTCAGCACGCCGCTGAACAGGGAGGGCAGGGCTTGGGAAACGGTGGTGGAGATGTTTTCCACGTCGTTGGTCATACGGCTCATCACGTCGCCGTGGGAATGGGTGTCCGTATATTTTATGGGAAGGTCGATGACCTTGCCGAAGAGCTCTTCCCGCAGCTGCGTGACGATGCGCAGGCTCAGCTTGGCGCTAAAGACGCCCTGCAGGAGGCGCATGACGCTGATCAGCAGGTAGGTGGCCAGCATAAAGAATATGGTAGTTTTTAAGTCACCGCTGCGCTGTCCCGCGATGATATCCACAGCGTTGCTCTGGAGCATGGGAGCGTAGATGCCGCAGAGGGTACCCCCCAGGACGGCGGCCAGCATGCCGGCGATCAGTTTATTCTCTTTCGCAAAATAGGAACCGATGCGTTTTAAGGTCCAGCCTATGTCTTTGGCGTATTCCGTTTCCGCGAAACGGTTGGCTCCGCCGTGACCGGGGCGCGGTGAGAACTGCATGGGCGTTTGTGTTTTTGCTTCTTTACTCATATGCAATCACCGCCTCTCCGGTTTGGGGTGCTTGCGCTGCATTTTTCAAACCCTTACCCTGTTCCGCATTTTGGATTGCGTTATTCTCTTTTGCGCGTGCGGCGCTTTCGTTTTGCGCAATGTCCCCAACCTGGGACTGGTAAATGTCCTGATAGATTGCACAGCTCTTTAACAGTTCCTTATGAGTTCCTTCCGCGACGATTTCCCCGTTCTCCAAAATCAAAATGCGGTTGGCGCGGCGGACGGAGGCGATACGCTGTGCCACGATGATCTTCGTGCTGTCGGGGCTTGTCTTTGCCAGTTCATTATAGAAATTGGCTTCCGTTTTCAGGTCCAGGGCGCTGGTAGCGTCGTCGAAAATCATAATAGGTGACTTTTTCAAAACGGCCCGGGCCAGTGCGATCCGCTGCTTCTGCCCGCCGGAAAGGCTCATGCCCCGTTCCGCCACCACGGTATCGTAGCCTTGTTCCAAAGGCGCGATGAATTCATCCGCCTGGGCGATATGGGCTGCGTTTATGATGTCAGTGTCATCAGCAGCGGCTGCAGCCACTGCCTCATCACCTGTCGTTTTTGTTTTGTCATGTTTGGGAACAGTGCTGCCCGCATCACCAGTCACTGCTGGGTCGGTTATGACAGCTGTGTTTTGCCCCCAGGCTATATTTTCTTTTATGGAAGTACTGAACAGTTCGCTTTTCTGCAACGCGATAGCGATTTTGTTCCGAAGGGCGCTTACCTTATAGTCCCGTACATCTATGCCATCGATGCGCACGCTGCCTTCCGTCACATCGTAAAAACGGGGGATCAGGTTGATCAGCGTGGTCTTGCCGCTGCCGGTAGATCCCATGATGGCAACGGTCTCGCCGGGTTCAATGGTGAGGTTGATATTCTCCAATACCGGCTTCTGGCTGCCGGGGTAGGTAAAGGAAACGTTTATAAATTCGATGCGGCCTTTACCGTTTTTATGTATGGTTGTGTTCTTTATGCTTTGTTGTGCTGCAGTGACGTTTTCAAAACGGAGATCAGAAATCTCCGCGCAGTCTTTGCCTGCAAACTTGCCATCCTGAATTTCCGGCTCCAGACGCAATACCGCAGCCAGACGTTTCCAGGAAATAAAACCCCTGGAGATATTCTGGAACAGCATCATCAGCATCATGATGCCCATTAACAGCTGTGTCGTGTAGGTGATAGCTGCCATGATGCTGCCGGGAGAGACGGTGCCCTCCATCACATCTCTGGCCCCGAACCAGAGGATGGCCGCAATGGTCAGGTTCATCAGCATGTTGACGATAGGACTCATAAAGGCAAGTATCAGCAGGACCTTCAGCTGTGTTTTGATCAGGTCGTCGTTGGCCTTGCCGAAACGAAGCTTTTCATAGGTTTCCCGGACGCAGGCCTTGATGATGCGGATAGCGGAAATATCCTCCTGCAGTACGTCGTTCACTCCGTCCAGTTTTTCCTGCTGCAGGGCAAATAAGGGGTTCACCCTGCGCAGGCAGAAAGCCATGGTGCCGATGATGAAGGGCAGGGCGCAGAGTACGATAAAGGAGAAATCCGGGCTGAGGGTGTACATGAAATACAGGCTGCCGATAGTCATCAGCACGGTGCGAACCATGCCCCGTACAAACTGGGCGATGAGCCGTTCCACCTGGGTCACGTCGTTGGTGATGCGGGTGATGAGGGAACCGGTACCGAAGCTGTCGATCTGGGGGAAGGAAAAGGTCATGATCTTCCGGAAAGTGTCCTTGCGCAGTTCGTTCCCCATGTTCTGGCTGGCCATGTTGACGAACACATTGTTCAGGGAACCGAAGCAGCAGCCGATGAGTACCATGCCGATCATCTGCGCGCCCACCCTCCAGATCAATTCCAGGTTCCCCACACCGTTATTGTGAAGACCCAGCACGCCGTCGTCCACGATCTGGCTCATCAGTCGGGGCTGGATCAGGTCCATCAGCACTTCGCCACCCATGAACAGCGCGGCGATGATTGCAAAGTGTCCGTATTTGCGAATGTATTGCCACATAAGCTTCTCCAAAAGCCAAAAGATTTTAAAATAGTACTAAAATACAGAAATGACATCAGGGTTATGTCGAATTGACAGACAAAACTTTCGCGGTAGAAATGCGTTTCCGGATATTTTCCGATTATCATTTCATCAGTTTTATTTTACCTTTAAACGTTGTTGATGTAAATAAAATTATTATTTGCTACAAAAGGAAAACTGTGCTATAATACATTTCGTACAATTTAACTGCGCCTGTAGCTCAGTGGATAGAGCGCCGGTCTCCGGAACCGGGTGCGGACGTTCGATTCGTCTCAGGCGCACCA
>JAFZIG010000140.1 GCA_017554485.1 Acidaminococcaceae bacterium
GGTCAGGATGTAGCCGATACCGATTACGGTGCCCGGTACCGCGATACTCAGCAGGGACGAGAAGTTGATGAAGCCCCGGCCGATAAATTTCTTACGTACTACAAGGTAGGCGATGATCATGCCCAGGATACCGGCGATGGGCGTTGCGATGATGCTCAGCAGGGTGGTGTCCTTAATGGCATCCATGCCAACTTCCAGGGCGTATTTGTAATGGGCTGTGGTGAAGCTGTAGTCCACGCCCCACATCTTAATGAAGGAGGCGATGGGGATCAGGATGTAGATGGCCAGCACGATGGCAGTTACCAGGAAGCAGAAGCCACCAACCAGACCTAAAATCTGGGGATCGTCGATCATAGTGCGTTCCCGGGAGGCCTTGCCGGTTACGGTTACGTAGGTCTTCTTTTCGATCCAGTACTTGGACAGGACGAACAGGATAATGGCGATGTCCAGCAGTACCACCGCTACCGCAGCGCCGCCCTGTACGTCGTAGCTGCCGATGGCCTGCAGGTAAACCTGGGTGGCCAGAGTGGAGAAGTTGCCGCCGATGGCCATGGGGTTGGCGAAGTCGGCCACCGATTTAATGAACACCAGCAGGAAGGCGTTGGCGATACCGGGCCGCACCAGGGGGATCGTCACCGAACTGAAGGTACGCCATTTGGAGGAACCAAGGTCCCGGGCCGCGTCTTCAATGCTGGGGTCAATGGACTGCAGCATGCCTGCCAGCAGCAGGAACGCAATGGGGAAGTAAGAAATCGTCTGTACGAAGATCAAGCCTTTCAGCCCGTAGATGTTGGTGTTGCTCCAACCTAAGAGACTGTAGGTCACAAGGCCCCGGCTGCCGAACAACATGATGATGGACAAGGCCACCGAGAAGGGCGGTGATACCATGGGTAGAAGCGCCATCAGGTTGAAAAGTTTTTTCCCTTTGATGGCTAGGTGCGAGGAGCAGTAAGCGAAGAGGAAGCCCACGCTGGTTGCCAGCACCCCTACGATGATGGCCAGCATCAGGGTGTTCACTAATGCCTGGTAGGTCTCGCTCATGGTCACGATGTTGATGTAGGCCTGGATACTGAAGTTTCCGTCCAGGTCCGTAAAGCTCTGCTTCACCACATTCAAGAGTGGCCAGACTACAAAAACAAAAAGAGCCAGGACCATACCCACCGAGACCGTCGCAATGATCGGATCCCGGAACGTGTTCCTGGTTGTTTTGATCTGATTCGATATGTAAGTTCCCAGCTTTCCCATTTAGGAGCCCTCCCTGCTCATACACATTGAATAGTTTCTTTCTTTTTTTAATTTTATTTTGAATAGTTTCTTTCTTTTATTCTACCCGTGTATACTTTTTCTGTCAAGCAAAAATTTCTCAATTCTCTCCGTTCTAACACAATTTGTAAAAATATTAAATATTTTCTAAAAAATTGTTTCGTTGTCATTTTTTACCCGCAATTAAAGACATTTTTCTTCCTATTAAGGTATGCTTGTAAATGCGCTGCCTGCTTCCTTATTGATGTATCATCCCGAGAATCTTATTATGGGGTCCCGCCAGGTTGTAGTCGGCAATTTCTTCCGCTGTAACCCAGCGCCACTCCGAAGGCAATTCATCTGTTTCTTCCGCTACAGCCTCGCAAACAACCATCTGCCATATCTTGTGGGAAAAGACGTGTTTGATCTGCTGCACCGGACGGGAAACCTTTTTGATTTCGACCCCAATCTCAGCCAGCATCCCTTTCAGGGCGGCTTTTCCGCTCCCGGCTTCCCCCACGCAGTTGGGGAACTCCCACATACCTGCCAGCAGGCCTTTGGCCGGACGCCGGTGCAGGAGGTAACAAATCGAAGGATCCGCCGTGTCCTGTCCCGCCATTGGCCACTGCCGCACACCGGTTGGTTCCGACAATTTCCTCAGAACAGATACGGTACTCCCGTTACCATGAGTCCGTACTACAAACACCGTAACTGGTTCTACCGGCACCTCTTTATTTGTGATTCGTAAAGGTATCTCCATTTCCTTCCCTTCCCTTTTACTTTGGCAAACATCTGCCAATGGGCACACCTCACAGCGGGGCTGGCCGGGAATACAAACAGTGGCCCCCAGATCCATCAGGGCCTCATTGAAATCACCAGGGCGCAATGCATCCTGCCGGGCTTCCACCAGCGCGGTAATTTCTTTTTTCACTTTAGCGGAAAGAATGTTATCTTCTATTTTATATATGCGTGCAAATACCCGGAGCACGTTGCCGTCTACCGCCGTTTCCCGCTTGCCGTAGGCCATGCTGAGGATGGCCCCGGCGGTATATTCGCCGATACCTTTCAGCTTACATATCCCTTCCCTTGTATCGGGCACCTTACCACCGTAGGTCTCCATGACCTCCCGCACCGCCGTGTGCAGGTTACGGGCGCGGCTATAATAACCCAGTCCCTGCCACTGCCGCATCACGTCCTCTTCTTTCGCGGAAGCCAACGTTGGGATGTCCGGGAAGTGTTCCATCCAATTGGTGTAATAGGATTTCACCGCTTCCACCCGGGTCTGCTGCAGCATAATTTCCGAGACCCACACCTTGTAAGGGTCTCGCCTGCCTTCAGACCTCCAAGGAAGGTCACGTTTGTGGGTATCATACCAAGCCATTAACAATGGTGTCCAATCGAAATTAAAATTATTTTTCAAATAATTTTCCTCGTTTTTTGCCCTTAAAAAGAACCGCCTGCAAACATTGCACTGCTTCAGGCGATTCCTTTGGCACATTATAAATCTACAGTTTCTGGGTAGCAATGGCTTTACGCACCAGCTTCATATTAACGATGTAATCATCCATGCGGCGTTGCATTACGCCGGTATAAAGACAATCCAAAATTGCCAGATGCACCAGCCGGGAGGCCATAGCCTCGCTACGGTAGCTTGTCTCACGGGCCATTCCGGTAAGCACCACATCCGCCAGTTTTGTGGCCGGGGATTTCACATAACTGGTGATAAGTATGATTTTCGCATTTCGCTCCCTGGCCAGTTCCAGCACTTTTAACAAATCCTTGCTGGCTCCCGTATGGGAAATAGCGATGACCACATCGTCCGGATTCAGCAGGCATGCCGATGTTGCCTGAAGATGGGGATCGCTGTAGGCATGCACATCCAACCCGAAACGAACAAAGCGGTGTGCGATATCCTGGGCAACCACGCTGCTTCCACCATAGCCGTAAGCATCAATGCGGTTTGCCCGGGAAACACGGTCTATCGCCTGTTCCAGCGCTTTATAATCCAGCATCTTTTGTGTCTCCTGCAATGCTTCGATCATATCCTGAAACACTTTGCGGGTAATATCCCGGGGCGTGTCATCCGCACTGACCTCCTGGGAAAGGGACTCCGCCGGGGAAAACAAATCCCCCGCCAGGGCCTGCTTCATCCCCTGATACCCGCTGAAGCCCAGCTTATGGCAGAAACGGAACACCGTAGCGTCCGCGCTGGATGTAGCATCCGCCAGTTCGCTCATGGTCATGTGCATCACTTCGCCCGGATTCTTCAAAATGTAATCGGCCAGCTTCTGCTCCGACTTAGTCAGACTGTTGTAGCTGCTGCGCAGCAGGGGGAGACAGGTGGTTTGCTGAAATGTCGCCATGGTGTTTCCTCCTTTTTTGATTGTTTTATTTCATTATATCATATCATTTTGATTAATAAAATACAAAAGCTCCGAAATTACCTTCGGAGCTTTGCAACACTTTTCAGTTTTATCCCGTTATCCGTTTCTTCAGATCTTCCACAATCTTCTTTTCAATGGCTTCTGCCGCAGCCTTATCTGCCGCGCTCACAGTCACATAGGTTTTCAGTTTCGGTTCCGTCCCGGAAGGACGAACAACAACAGAGCCATGGCCTTCCAGCAGGAACTTCAGCACATTTTCTTTGGGCAGGCCGTCGATGCCGGTGTTGTAGTCCAGCATGGTTTCCACTTCTCGTCCGCCAAAGGATTCTATACCTGCCGTCTGGAAGTCTTTCATAATCTCCTTCATCCTGGCGAAACCCGCTGCGCCTTCAAACTGATAGGAGTACAATGTGTTCAGGCAATAACCGTAGGTCTTGTACAGCTCGTCCAGCTTCTCCAGCAGGCTGATACCCCTCGTCTTGTAGTAACAGAACATCTCGCAGATCAGGAAGGAGGCGTCCACCGCATCCTTGTCCCGTACATAGGAGCCGCTGAGGTAACCGTAGCTTTCCTCAAAGCCGAAAATATAGGAATCCGCTTTGCCTTGTTTCTCCAGCAGCCCGATCTGCTCGCCGATATATTTGAAGCCTGTGAGCACGTTCACCGTGCGCACTTCGTAATGGGAAGCGATCTGTTCCACCATGTCCGTGGTCACAATAGTCTTCACTACCACCGGGTCTTTGGGCATGGTCCCGTTTTCCGTCCGGCGGGCGCAGACATAATCCGTCAGCAGCATACCCGTCTGGTTGCCGGAAAGAAGCTGGTAGTTCCCGTCTTTATCCTTGACCGCGATGCCCACCCGGTCAGAGTCCGGATCCGTGGCCAGCAGCAGGTCTGCATTGTATTTCGCCGCGTATTCCATGCCCAGGGCCATGGCTTCATGGATTTCCGGGTTGGGATAGGGACAGGTTGGGAAATTTCCGTCAGGCTGTTCCTGTTCTTTAACAACTGTAATATTGGTATAGCCTGTTTCCTTAAGGGTCCGCAGCACCGGTTTCAGGCCCGCCCCGTTCAGCGGCGTGTACACGATAGCCACATTCTTATCAATCGGCGCATCCCCAACCACAGACTGCTTCTTCACTTCTTCCACAAATGCGGTGTATATTTCATCCGGAATCCAGGCAATGCTGCCATCCTTCAATCCCTCTTCAAACGGTATACGTTTGCTGTCCGCGAACAAATCCAGCTTTTCAATCTCACCCAGCACTTCGTTGGCCGCTTCGGTGGTCATCTGGCAGCCGTCCGCGCCATACACTTTGTAACCATTATATTTGGAAGGATTATGGGAGGCCGTCACCATAATGCCCGCCGCGCATTTTAAAGCTCTGGTGGCATAAGAAACACAGGGCACCGGCATCAGTTCTTTATAAATGTAAGCCTTGATGCCGTTGGCCGCGAACACCTCCGCCGCAATTTTGGAGAACACATCACTTTTGATGCGGCTGTCATAGCTGATGGCAATACTGCGTTTCTCCGGGGGAAAATGATTGATTACATAATTACTAAGTCCCTGGGAAGCCCGGGCCACAATATACACGTTCATGCGGTTGGTCCCGGCCCCGATGACACCCCGGAGCCCTGCCGTGCCAAACTCCAGATCCTTGTAAAAAGCGTCTTCGATTTTAGCCTCGTCCCCGGCCATAGCTTCCAGCTCCGGTTTCAGATCCGGATCTGCCACTGCCTTTTCCAGCCAGACTTCATACTTTGCTTTTAATGTACTGTCCATGTCGCACCTCGCTGTTTTTTAGTATGCTGCAAATACCCGTAACCCATTTTCGCCAACTCTTCTGTCAAAATAAGTTGCCTGTTTGATAAAATTATATCAAATTCTTGCATTAAATAAAAGGATATTCCTTGCAGAATTCTTTTCGGGCAAAAACTAACCCGCCAGGCCGTTAGCCTGACGGGTTCTGTTCCTTTACTATTTCTGTTACTTTACTATACTATTTTGCCGTTCTGCTTTTATGGTATTTCAATTATATCTCAATACCCTGCCAGCAACTCTTCCGTATGTTTGCGTACTTCTTCCGGATCCATGATCTTCCGTGCCACGCCGGTCTCAATAGCCGCTTTGGCAACCGCTGCCGCCACAGCCGGGGCAACCCGTTTGTCAAAGGCATCGGCTACAACGTAGTCTTCACGCAGGTCTTTTTCGTCGATCAGATTGGCAATAGCATACGCCGCCGCAACCTTCATCTGCTCATTGATCACTCTGGCGCGAACATCAATAGCGCCGCGGAACACGCCCGGGAATACGTTTACGTTGTTGACCTGATTGGGAGCATCGCTGCGGCCCGTGCCGGCTACCCGTGCGCCTGCCGCTTTGGCAAAGTCGTACATGGCTTCCGGAACCGGGTTGGCCAGTGCGAACACAATGGAATCAGGCGCCATGGATTTGATGATCTCTTCCGTAAATACGCCGGGGGAAGAAGCGCCGATCAGCACGTCCGCGCCTACCGCTACGTCTTTCAGCTTGCCGCTGATCTTATTCTTATTGGTGGTCTTGCACAGCATCTGCTGGATACGGTCCAGGGGTTTGCCCCATTTGCAGCCTTCGTACAGGGTATCATTACGGCCTGCCATAATGAGGTTTTCCGCGCCCATTTCCACCAGCAGACGGCCGATAGCAGTGCCTGCAGCGCCGCAACCGTTCATGATGATCTTGGCAGTCTTGATATCCTTCTTAACAAAACGCAGGGCGCCCAGTACCGCGCTGACCGCCGCGATGGCCGTGCCATGCTGGTCATCGTGGAATACGGGGATGTCCATGATTTCTTTCAGTTTGTCTTCGATGTCATAGCATTTCGGGGAAGAAATATCTTCCAGGTTGATGGCCGCAAAGCTGGTTTCCAGCGCTTTTACGATAGCCACAAACTTGTCGGGATCTTTTTCGTTGATGCAGACCGGAATCGCGTCCACGCCGCCGAAGCGTTTGAACAGGACGGCCTTGCCTTCCATAACCGGCATGGCAGCAGCAGCGCCGATGTCGCCCAGGCCCAGCACGCGGGTACCGTCGGTGCAGATGCCGGCCATGTTGCCGCGGCAAGTGTACTCAAAGGCCATGTCCGGGGCTTTTTTGATCTCTTTGCAGGGTTCCGCCACGCCGGGGGTATAGGCTACCGCCAGGTCATGCCTGTCATTCAGGGGCGCTTTGCAGCGGATCTCCATCTTGCCGTGGTTCTTCAGATGCATTGCCAAGGACTCTTGCTGTAAATCCATGTATCATCCCTCCTAATTAAAAATGATTTCGTCCTATACTTTATAATACGGAATAGTATATACTAATCACATATTACTATACAATACTATGATACTATATTTTAGTGGAATTGGCAATATAGCAATTATATTTATCTATCCCCGCACCGCTTTCCGTTTCATGATGTAATTCCAGAACATCACTATGAAGGTAGCACCGATCTTCGCCAGCATATAGTGTAAGCCAAACTTTTCCACGAACAGCCACATGCAGACCTGATTGATTCCCAAGCCTACCACACTGGAACCGATGAACAGCACCGCCTGCTTTTTGGTCTGCTTCCCTGCCCCGGTAAAAACGAAGACAACACAAAGCCAGTAGTTAACAACTACCGACACGGTAAAGGAAATGGCCGCGGAATACAGGTAATGTATCCCCAGCCATTCCGTACAGGCATAAAGCAGCGCATAATCCACCAGGAAAGAAGCCCCACCCACGATGGCGAACCGCAGTATTTCAAACAACTGATCCCGTTTCATATTCTCCACCAAAAATCTTTATTTGTTTCATTATACCGCATCCGCGTCGGAAAATGAAGTACACACTACGCCAGCACATCCTGCAGCTGGTACCATACCGCCTTAGCCCGGATAATGCCGCCGCCGGGATAAATACCGGAACCGGTAGCCCCGTCCGGCAAAAACCAAAGGTCCCAGCGCATTTCCGGATCCCCGGAACAGGGGCCGTAACCGTCGGCAATGGCAGCTTCCGCATGGGTCATCACGGTCTCTTCCGTAATGGGCAGTTCCAGATGCCGGCACAGCAGCGCCGTTATCTTGGCCAGGCATTCGATCTGCGGGGCAGTAGGTTTCTCCGGCCCGTAATTTACCTCGGCGGAAAGCAGGGGGCGCAGCCGTTTTGACCCAGCGGTCACACCGAACAGTTCCTCCTCCCTGGCTCCCACAGGCACTGCTACCGAAGCCCGGTACCCGCACTCCAGCGCGATACCGATGCTGCGGCCGTTGCGCTGCCACGTATGGGCCTTCTCTTCTGTCAGGCTGCGGCAGGTCCGGTGCACCGTCCCGTCCATATCAATATTCAGGTGATAATCATCGTAAGCCTGCCCGTAATGCCCCGCCGTCCAGTGCAGGTAAATACGGTCAATCTCATGACAGGCCGCTTTGGCCAGGTAAATAATTTCAGCTTCATCTATTTTTAGCGGATTCACTAAAAGCATTCCGGTTCTTCTCCCTTCTCAAAGCAAATTTAGTAAAACGTTAAACAAAATATTTCATATCTTTTGGACTAAGAATAAAAAGCGCCCGGTCAACCCCTCAAGACACGCCCCGCAAACAGAGCCGGGAACGTGCCGGGGAGCACCGGACGCCTCAGGAACTGCCGGATTATTCCTGCAGTCCCTTATCCGCGGGCTTACGCCCGCATGGCGGCTATACTGCAGCTCAGTTCGCCGATGACCTTTGTCAGGCTGTCCAGCTTGCTTTCCATGCGCACCAGCAAGTACCAGCTCAGAATCATCGGGAAACCGAAGTCCCTGATATAGTCAAACAACTGTGAAATTTCCATCAGTCGATGACGTCCAGGGTGGTGGTGCGCACGCGGCCTTCTACCGCTTCCACCAGGTCGCCGCCGTTGGAAGTGAATACATTAGCTGCCACAATCGCGTTCATGGCGGTTTCCACTTCCTCTTTGGTGAGACCGTCCTTGGGAGCCTTTACGGTAAGGGTACGGCTCTGGCCAGACGCGTTCTTGAACTTCAGTTCCAGTTCTTTTTCCGTGTTCATGTCCTTTCTCCTCCTTTTTTCAAAAATAGTATTTCGCTTCCTCCCTTTTGGAAGGGGCGGTTACGAATCCGTTTGCTGCCTTTACGGCAGTTTTTTTATCCGTGACACCGCCATTACACACAGCCTTGCTTCCTGCCGTTATTCGGCAATCAGTTCGGCTTTTTCAGACAGGGTGATGCCTGTCATGTCCTTGGCAAACAAACCGCCCAGCGCCTGGCCGGCTGCCGCAATCTTCACAGGATCGACATCCGGTTTTACGTTGTTGAAAGCATAGGCTTTCGTTACGGCTTTGCCATTGGCGTCCACGCCCTCATCCACCAGGATGCTCATGGAACGTTTGGTAACGTTAACAGAAACTGCCATCGTCTTCACCTCCTATCTTCGCGGCTGATTTTTCAACAGCTGTTTTGAACCGCTCACCACAGTAATCCGACAAAACCGGAAAAAGCGGAACTGCATTCTCAAAAAATAAAACGCTTGACAATTACTTTTTTCAAGCGTATAGTTAGTCTTGTGCTTTTTTTTCAGCACATAATTATTTTCCGGGAGGATATACATGAAAAATTTAGATAACAAGAACAATTTTTGCCCGCTGAATACCGCAATCGGCCAGCTTATCTGCCAATACCAAAACGGGGACAGGAATGCAGCCCTGGAGCTTGCCAATATCTTCGACCCTTTGCTGGAACACGAAACCATGATTTTTTTGAAGCAGGAGCTTTTCCGCGAAAAAGAAGATGCAAAAAGCCAGGCGGTCCTGCTCTTTATGGAGTTCATAGCAAACTTTCACGATTTTGAAGCCGCTAATGGCAAAATCGCCGGACTTGCTAAGAAATACCTGCACGACAGCCGGATCGACCTGGTTAAATCCGCCGCCAGGCACTGCCCTGACTGCTACACGGTAGATTTCGAAAAAGAGTTGGAAGAGAATTCTCCGTTTTCACAGTATTTCCCCCGCTGCGAAATTCAGGCAGACCGCGAACTGGACAGGAAATTCCTGAAGAAAGTCCTGCTGGAATCCATGCAGTTCCTTACCCGGAAAGAAGGAACAGTCGTAAAAAAAATTATCCTGGAAAATAAGCCTCCCTCGTCAGTAGCACAGGAACTCCATTGCAGCACCCGTTATATTCGCAGGCTAAAGCATAGCGCGCTGGCCAAGATGCGCCTGTACCTTGAAACCCACTATCCGGCTTTAAAAGCTATATAGGCCATCTTGGAACAGCAACGAAAAACGAATTAACACTCTTGCATCTTACAGGCTCATTACTCCGTTTTTTAAAACAAAAGCGAAATCGCTCCCTTTTTCAAAAAATTTAAGAAAAACAGTTCCGCTTTGGCTTCTTTTGCCGGATTACTGTATTGAGTTATATAATTTTACGGGAAAACGGGGCGAAGAAATAATACGCAATGCGGCTTGCCTGGCTTTTCCCAAACCGGAGGCGTTTAGTATGTCCTGTTTGATCACGCAGACCTGCAACGGCTATACTGTCACCCTGCAGGTAGAAATCCTTTCCGTCCGCCCGGTGTCTGAAACGGCGGACAAGAATCCGGCAGCCGCTTCACCGGCTCCTGGCCATGTACCGGAAGCCATTCCGGACACACCTGCAAATTATCCCGGAGAGAAAGGCGGGGAAAAAGAAAGCGAAAAGAAAGTAACACAAAGAAAAGAGAAAGAAAAAGACCCGGAAAGAGAGAGCTTAGCCAGCCAGCTAAGCCGAATCGCTGAAGCGTGGAACCGGCTTCCCCTGAAAAAAATTGCCCGTTTTACCGGCAAACGCAAAGAGCGGACAGAGATGCTGCTGGCCCAATATCCGGTGGAAGAAATCGTCAGCACCATTTATTCCATTGCCCGCAGCCGCTTCCTGCTGGGCGGCGGCGCCAACCACTGGCAGATCCGCTTCGACTGGCTCATCCTGCCGGAGAACTTCGAAAAAGTACGGAACGGCAATTATCTGGATGAAGAAGAAGATACCGACAGGCAGCAAAGCCGCCCGGGCCTGGGCTACTGCAGCCGGGATTTGCAGGACATCAATCAGGTCTGGACAGACAGCAGCGATAGCTTAGCAGGAGGCAATGCATGAACAGAACGGAAAAAGACTGCATAAACGACCTGTTTCAGGATTCTGTCATTGACCGTATACCTTACACCGTGCCCATCAACCCGGAAGCCCGCCCTTATGAACCCGGCTATGACTGGGCCGCCCACGGCTATGACGAACTGGATGACAACGTAAAATGGGATACGCATGAAGGAGATTATTATATCGACGGCGTACTATACTGCGCCCATTGCCACACCCCTAAGCAACACGTACGGGACTGGCAGGGCAAAACCTACCGGTTTCCCATCCCCTGCCAATGCCAGAAAGAAGCGTTAGGCCGGCAGGAGCAGAAAATAAAACGCCGCAAAGCCATGGAAAAGGCTCTGCGGTACAGGGAACTGGGGTTTTCCGATGAGGTGCTGAAAAACTGGACCTTTGCCCGGGACGACGGTGCCAGCCCCAAATACACCGCCATCATGAAGCGCTATGTGGAGCATTTCAGCGAATGCCGGGCCAAAGGCCAGGGACTGCTGCTCTACGGCAGCTGCGGTTCCGGCAAGACATACGCCGCCGCGGCCATCGCCAACGCCCTCATCGAGCAGGGCATACCCTGCCTGGTCAGCAACTTCGACCGGCTTTTTGATAAACTGATGGCGCCAAAGGCTCAGCGTACCATGGAGGTGGAAGACCTGAACAAATTTGAGCTGCTGGTGCTGGACGACCTGGATGCCGAAGCGGACAACAAGTATGTTGATAATATGATGTTCCGCATTGTGGACGCCCGTTACCGGGCCGGCCTGCCCATGATCATCACTACCAACCTGACCAAACAGGATCTGCTGAGTCCCCGTTCTGTGGCCAAAAAACGGGTCTATGACCGGATCCTGGAGCGTTGCTGCCCTGTTGAGATGACGGGCGCCAACCGTAGAGCCAAAGCCATGCAGGACAATATACTGGACATGAAGAAACTGCTGGGAATCGGTTGATTCCCAGCAGGTCACAGGGACAGAACAAACCACCCGTCTGCACAACGGGTGGTTTGTTATATATTATGTATGTATCTGTTATTTTATAGTATAATTCTTAGCACGCGCCAGCATTTTTTCCCGGTTAAGGGGTTTTACGTTGTCTACGATCCATTCACGCATTGCGCTGCCTTCCGGGGTGTCCTGGGACGCGGACAAAAATTCCAGCTCGATGCCCAAGTTTTTCGCCACACCGGCTGCGATCAGGGGCCATACCTTGCCGATATCCCCCACGATGGGGATGCTGTTTTCGTGCCGGGCAAAGGCAGACATTTCCATCCGGAACGGAATCTTGGCAGCCTTCGTCTTCGGCAGGCCTTTGTCGATGGCTTCCTGCACGATCTTGTTCAGTTCCACAGCCCGCCGCAAATTTTCATCCAGGTCGATGCGGATCAGGCTCTTCTTCCGCAGGTTATAGGTATTCTCTCCGTGCCACCAGGCCCAGATCCCGTGGCCCGTATAGCATTCAAAGGGGCCGTCATGGATTTCCTGGGTCAGGGCCACGGCGCTTTCAATGATTATATCACAGGACGCCAGCATCCGGGAAAGCCGCATGGAACGCTGGGAAACCGGGATGGAATCGCCGATGGACATACCCACGGCGCCGCCACCGATCAGCTGGGGAATGGTAACCAGGACCGGCACATTCCTTTTGGCAGCCGCTCCCAGCATGGTGTGTTCGTCACAACCCCAGCCGGCAACGGTCTCGAAAGGCACTCCGTACATTTTTGCAAGGCCCATCACTTCATGGGCCAGCCTCTCGGTCCGGGGGCCCATGGGGTAGGCCATGTTCCCGGCTGCTTTAATGATTTCACTATGCTTGGGCAATTGTTTCCCACGTTCTAACAGATCGTCGTCCAGGGGCATTTCACGCTTTAATGCCGCAATCTCTTCGTCGGTCAGGCAAGTGAATTCAAATTCATCGCCTCTCGGCATTTTTTCCAAATCCATGCCCAACGCTGCCGCGTCAACGCGGAACACCCGGTCCAGAGAACCGGCCATTTCATGGGAAATCACTGCGGAACTGGTGGAAACCGCGTCAATGATCCCGACCCGTATCAATTCGGCGATCAGCGTGGTAACGCCCTCGTGGATGTTAGGACCGCTGCCTGTTACCACCATGACTTTGCCGCCGCGTTTTTTGACCTCTGTAATCCTTTCAATGGCGGAAACAACACTGGCCTGGGACCTCTCGTCTAACGAGGCCATAAAATTTTCAAGGTGTGAAGCTCCAAATAAATTTGACATACTAATCCCCCTCAATTCAATTTTTTATATTCTTTATCAAGCGGCATACCGCCGTAAGAATTATACCATAATAAAGCACAAAAAGCCATAGCCAAAGAACACTACCTGTGTTATAATGAATTGTTAAATCATAATATCCTCTTGCAGACATGCTATACAGGCTGCAAGGTGCTATTTGATTACCATTACAAGGAGTGTAAAACATGAACGAAACCAAGAACCGGGTAATTGAGATTGACCTGCTGGAACTGCTGCAGGAATTCAAAAACAACATTGGCACGATTATCGGTGTCACCCTTTTGTTTGCCGCGGCCGCAGCGGTCTATGTATTTGCGCTTACCGCACCGAAATATTCCTATACGCAATTAGTGGATTGCGGATCTTTAAGAGAGAAGGACATCCACAGCTTTGTCAGTATTTTTAACGAGCACAGCAAAGTGTGTGAACTAGTGAAAGACCAGAATAGCGACACCAATCTTTTAAAATTTGAATTCCAGGGAACCGATCCCGACCTGATCAAAACAGAATGCCAAGCCTATACAAGGGAAGCGTTAAAGAAAATCAATGACCATATCGTGAAACTGCACGAAATCAGATACGGCAAGGAATATTTTGATACCGTCAGCAAGGAAATTGCAAAAATCAACAGTTCCTTACAGGATGGCTCGATTACGTCCCAGGGAGCTGCCCAATACCTGCAGCTTTTAAAAGAACGTCTGGAACTGAGAGAGAAAAACAAATGGCTGTCCCTGATCAAAGCAGAATTAGTACCTCGCCGAGTGGATAAAGCAGTAAAAATCTCCCGGCCCCAATATATTACCAAAAGCGGCTTATTAGGGCTATTCCTGAGCCTGACCTACCTGACCGGCCGCTATTTCAGGAGATTATTCAAAAATCAGTAAAACCGCCTCCCTGTTTTTTTGAACAGACTTTAGTAAGCGCAAAATAAAATACCGGATTTCATCATCGGCTGAATTAATACCAAGCGCATTGGTATAAATCAGCCGATATTTTTAAATAATGCAACTGCCTGACCAATAAAACTCAGCAATATTAAACACTGTAATATTTAATAGCCAGTCTCCAACGTAAAAATTTGCTCAGGACTATTTTCCAATCGCCAAGAAACCTTTAATACGCCTTTTTCCTTAAGGGGTAATGTAAAATTTTTGTTCTTCGAAAAATCTTGTAATATCCTTTTTTTACTTTCTGCGGTTACAATTTCAATTTTGTATTCCAATCCTTGTTCCCTGTTAGAGATTATATAACCATTCCTAACCTTTTGCTTAGAATCGATATTTAAACCTGCAAAACCATACACTGTGGGCTTTTCTTCCGCCAATTTTTCTGCAAAGGAACTATAGAATAATGCCTCCCTAGAGAGCTGTCCCGTAAAAAATCTCGAAAATAATTTGCTGAATTCTTTTGCGCCAACTGTATTTAAATGGTGTTCATCTTTAAACAGTTTATAATCCCTAGTATCGAAAAATTGAGATTTACAAAAATTAAAATCATAAAATCCTATTTCATTTGAATCTGCAATTGTTTGTACCATATCATGATACTTCTGATAATTTCCTTTACCCACTAAAGTCCATTCAGGCTCTGGTACGACAAACAGCGTAAGTTTTATATTATTCTTTTTACAGTATGTTATTATGTTTTTCAATGAACGGTACCAGTCATTCTTCTCAGTAAGTTTTACCGCTTTTTCTATATTGCCATAAGCAAGCTTATTCCAATATTCATCAGGATCCACCACTTCATCATTAGCCACAAATCCTCTGTCAACATAGTATTCCTTATTATCTTTAACCCATCGATAGTTTTTATAATCTTCACTTTGCTTTTTCTTTATCAAATTATATATATATTTAGGCTGAAAAAGAGTATGCCAGTTTCTTCGCGCCGGGATAAAACTATTCACATAATGGGAATCAGCACTGGCATTGACCAAATATTCAAATTTTCTGAACGAAGGCCTCATATAATCCGATACAATGTAGGTCGCGACCATCTGCTCCCTGTCTTTATACTCTTCCGCATCCGCAATTGCATAATACAGTTCCAGATAGACCTGTTCCGGCTTGTGACAGGCACAAATTTCCTGCAGCAATGCAAAAGAACCGTCCAGCGCCTGACTGGACGTACCTGCATTAAATGTGTACTTCCCAAACACTTTATCTGTAATTTCCGGAATCAATGCCCGATACACATGAGATGAACCCAGAAAAACAATATCTATATTCTTCGGCGAATAATACATCTGATGGAACATAATTCTTGTAAAGGACTTGGTGTCATCTACAAGAATATAATTCAAAAATGTACCACAGCCAATAAATAAAAGAACCGCACAACATATAGTTATAGCGCGCTTCAGAATGTTCTTGATCATCGTACTTCCTCACGGTTAAAACTGAAAGTAAATAAAAGTACTGGTATCATAAGCAGCTCCGTAAATCCCCAGCATTATTGTAAACCAGACTAATCCCAGGTATAAAAACCATCGCAGAACAATATTAAGTTTTGCAACGCTTTTAAAAACGGATATATTTCTTTCGTGCATATAATCAACAACAAACAGCACTATAATACCGAAAAGAAAGGCATTCCAGTTTGAACCGTCGATGCCCAGTTTCGTCAAACGGGAGGTTTTCCATACAGCTGTCATATGTTTAATAATACCAATCGCCTGATCAAGATTTTTGCTGACAAAGAAGATCCAGGCAAAGTCTACAACGAAAAAGGTTGCAATAATACTTAAACTCTTTTTCCAATGGTTTACTTTTTTAGCTGGTTTTTCTTTAAATTGAGATAAATGTTCTTTTATGTCATTGAAAATTAGAAAAAGGCCGTGAAGAACGCCCCAGACAACGAAATTCCAGCTCGCACCGTGCCATAAACCACTGATGCCGAACACGACAAAGATGTTCAGATATTTACGGATTGTTCCTTTCCTGTTCCCACCCAAGGGAATATAGAGATAATCTGTGAACCAAGAGGTCAGGGAAATATGCCAGCGCCGCCAAAAATCTTTGATGTTGACAGCGAGATAGGGTTGCCGGAAGTTGTTAGTAAGAGAAAACCCCATAACCTGCGCGGCGCCTCGTGCTATGTTAGTGTAGCCGCCAAAATCGCAATATATTTGGAATGCAAACAGTATCATTGCGATTAATAATTCAACAAATCCGTATTTCTGGTAATGGTTGACCACATTGTTTACAAGCAGTGATGCCCTGTCTGCAATGACGAGTTTTTGAAACAGGCCCCACATCATTAAAAAGAACCCATTCCGTACCCTGTCAAAATTCCAAACCTGAATCGCCTCAATATTTTGTATCTGACGCAATAGGTTCTTTGACCGTTCAATAGGGCCGGCAACTAACTGCGGAAAAAAGGACACAAAAAGAGCATATTTCAGAATATTTTTTTCAGCCTTAATACTCTCGCATGACGTACCATGATAAACATCAATGGTATAACCCAACGCCTGAAATGTGTAAAATGAAATACCTACGGGCAAAAGCAAGTCCAAATGGCGATTAGCAAAAGTAATTCCAAAATTTGCCAACAATGAACTCATGTTGGTCAGCAGAAAATTACCATATTTGAAAACAAACAAAATCCCCAGGTTACTGATAAGACTTGCCGCAACACACAGCTTTACCGCTCCTTCTCTTTGTTGTCTGCGGTATCGCTCAATTAAAATACCACTCGCATACGTTATAACCGTAGATGCCGCTATCAGCAACGCGTATTTCGGATTCCAGCTCATGTAAAAAAAATAACTGGCAATAAGCAGCCAAATATATCTTAATTTTTTGGGAATCAGAAAAAATATAACTACAACTACCGGAAAAAATATCAGGAAATCAATAGAATTGAATAACATGAATAATACTCCTTAGGAAGCTGGCGATATATTACGTTATAAAATAATCAAGAAGAATCATTCCTAACCACTTCTATTACACTAATTCTTTTGGAAGTCTTGCAGTAAATGAAGTACTTTGTTTTCTAAACTATTTATATACATTCGTTTATCCCCAAAATCACCAAATATCTGTACCTTGTTTACCTTTTTAGAAATCTCATCACGTTTTGGCCGCACCAGCCTGCTCACATCAAATTTTGTATTCGCAGGCGGATTTGCAATATCCATTACAAATACATAAGGTGTATGGGTAAAGTGTGCTTCCTGCAACACACCGCCGGAATCGGTTACCACTATTTCCGCATCCTTAATCAAATGAATGGAATCAAAATAGCCTGCCGGTTCAACCAGTATCACATTACGCAACTTCAATTCCCGGTAAATTTTCAGCACCCGTTCCTTATTCCTGGGATGTACCGGAAAAATAACAGGAAAATCAGCTCCTTCCATGGCAGACAAAATTTCTGTCAGGCATCTGTCATTAGAATTTTCCTGGCGATGGCAGGTCAGCAGGATATATTTGTCAGGAATAACAATCTTTTGACAGCCACTTAGCCTCACCAGCCGTGGCTTCCATTTCTTCACAATATTTTTACTGAACGAGACTTCCATTAAATTACCAATATAATGCGCCTTGGCTCCCAGTCCCTCTGTTTGCAAATTTTTCATAGCTTGCCGCGAAGAACACAACAATAGGGAAGAAAGTTGATCCACCCGCATCCGGATCTGCTCTTCCGGATTGTTAGCCAGCCCATTACGTTCCCCTGCTTCCACATGGATGACAGGAATTTTTAATTTGTCTGCTGACAGGGCGCCTGCCAGGGTTGAATTGGTATCTCCGTAAATCAAAACAGCATCAGCATTTTCCTTTTTTAATACAGGTTCCAGCTGATGCACCATGCTTTCAATTCTTTCTTGGCCAGTGCCGCCACTCACCGTAAGCATATAATCCGGTTCCGGCAACTCCAGTTCATGAAAAAACACGGCCGACAGATTTTCATCATGATGCTGGCCGGTATGAATTAAGATTTCTTTATGTTCTTTTCGGATGATGGGCGACAGCACTGCAGCTTTTACAAATTGTGGCCGCACGCCAATAATCGTACAAATTTTCATTATTGCATAGTATTTGATTAACAATACATTATAAATAACATCCTACATTCTATTATAATGCAAATTACGGCCACATAATCTTACATTATATGGCCGCAACATTATTTTTATTAAACTTATCACAGTCTCCAGAACCGCATCCCGCTGGCTTTTAATTCGTCCATGCGGTACAAACTCTTTACGTCGATCAGAACCTTTTCTTCATCAGACAGTTCCGGTTTATACATTTCTTTAAGCTGCATCATGGACATGGAACGGAATGCATTGTGCCCAACTGCAACTATGATACAATCTGCTTTGGGAAGATCCTCAAACGGAACCAAATCCACATTGTATTCGTGTTTAGCTACTTCCGGATCAGCCCAGGCGTCCGCAACAATCGGATGGATATCATATTCTTTCAGACGATTGATGATATCCACAACTTTGCTGTTGCGGGTATCTGGGCAGTTTTCTTTAAATGTAAGACCCAAAATTACAACCGTCGCTTTCTTAGGAGCCATGCCTGCTTCAATCATTTCTTTGATGGCTGCGTCTGCCACAAAACCGCCCATGCTGTCATTCACCTGACGGCCATTCAAAATAATCTGGCTGTGGTAGCCCAGCTTTTCAGCAGCATTGGTCAGATAGTAGGGATCTACACCAATACAATGCCCACCTACCAAACCCGGTTTAAAACCAAGCGCATTCCATTTGGTATTCATACCCGCTAACACTTCATCCGTATCAATCTTCAACTTGTCGCAGATAATCGCAATCTCATTCATGAAGGCGATATTAATATCCCGTTGGCTGTTCTCCACAACTTTTACAGCTTCTGCCGTCTTGATATTGGAAACGGGATACGTGCCTGCTTTAATGACAATATCATACACTTTTTTGATTTCCTGTGCAGATTCTTCATCCATACCTGAAACAACTTTGCGAATGGTAGTCAGAGTATGTACCTTGTCACCAGGGTTGATGCGTTCCGGGCTGTAACCAATTTTCCAGTCCACACCGCACTTTAAGCCGGATTCTTTTTCAATAATGGGAACACAAATATCCTCTGTTACGCCAGGGTAAACAGTGGATTCGAATACAACAATCGTTCCGGCAGAAAGATTCTGACCAACCGTCCTTGATGCTCCCTCAACAGGCCGTAAATCCGGACTGTTATCTTCATTTACCGGTGTAGGTACCGCTACCACAATAAAGCGAGCCTCTTTTAAGCGGGTAGGATCGGCAGTAAAATCAACAGTAGAATTTTTAATAGCAGATCCCACTTCATTGGTAGAGTCTATACCATTTTTGTACTCGTTGACACGTTTTTCATTGATATCAAAACCGATGACTTTAACGTGCTTTGCAAACTCAACAGCTATGGGCATACCTACATAGCCCAAGCCAACTAACGCTAATTTTTCTTTGCCGGAAATCAATCCCTGATAAATGTCATTAAACTGCATCGCTATTTCCTTCTTTCCCGAACAGTTATAAAACAATGTTACAAATACATTTTCGTCATAACTAATTCATAAACAGCTAAATTATTATACATCATATGAAAAAATTAGTAAAGTTAACTTTATCATTTTTGTTTATCTACGCTTCTATAGTAAGCAACAACGATAATAAGTAACTTTGTTAAAGCTCCAATGATTGTTCCTATACAAAACCCCTTAAGTCCCATATAATTCCATAAAAGCAAGGCACTGCCAAAATACACAATGGACGCAATTGTATTAATCCCAATCTGCCACTGCATCTTACAATATTTTAAAACAAACGGATTCAGGATGGATGCAAGAATGCCAAGCATGACTGTAACCGTAGTTAATGGAATAATATCCATAACCTTTTCTATCCACTGCGGGAAAAGCAGGCCTATCACCGGTCTTGCAAGTAAGAGCGAAACGATGTAACCCACAATGCAAACTACAATGCTTAAGCTTAAAACTTTGGTGAAGACATTGGTCCTGCTTTTGTCCCATCGGGCAATATAACTCAGTATCACACTGTTTATCGGGCCTGTTAACATGCCGGTAATTTTGCCAAGAATGGTAGCAGTATAATAAATTGAAACGGCCATACCGCCCATAAGGGGATACAGAACCAGCTTATCTGCATAATTGATCAAATTACCGATTATACCCGCAGCCATCAGGCTGTAGGCATCTTTTTTTATCGATGCAAATAACTCTGTACTGCAAGGAGGCACTCGTAAAAGACCCGTTTTTACAGTACAGTACACACACGAAACCAAATAGCCCAGCAGAAAAACAAACTCCCATATGCCGGTAACTTTAAATGCAATAAAGCCAATAAAATAACCAACGCTAAGTAATATATTGTTAATCAATACTGCGGTATAATCCAGCTTAATTCTGAATCCCACTTCCAAATATGCTTTTAACAAAATACATATGGCAATGAAGGAACCTATCACGACATGGATGACAGAAAATGTGCCGAAATACATCCAGATAAAAACAAAAACAACTACAAAACCAGCAACAGTCCATTGCCTGAGAAGTAACGCAATATCTCCACCGGAATCATCCTGCCTCAGCAGTTTAATGTTATTTAGCACATTACCCATTGAATTGGGCACCATGATCCAAAGCGAATAGATGGTCAGCATTAAGCCATACTCTTGTCCACCAATGGCTTTTGCTATCCAAGGGTATATTAATAACTGCAACATCGCAAGGGGCAATGTTGCAGCAATAATATTAAGGCTGATATCAGATATAAATTTTTTGTAATGGGAAACCAGCGACTTTATTTTAAGCATAATTAATTGAACTAAGATAAGACAAGTCAAAAATAGGCTTTCAAACAAACCACATTACTTCTGAGGAAAAGCCGAGCATCCTAAAGAAAAACTATACTCTCTCAATTCAACCAAACTAATCATGGGCTATCGCCACCATATGTCCCACTATCTTCTCCACCACATCTTCCGTCAGATACGGATGCATAGGAAGACTCAAAACCCGTTTCGTGGCTGCAACGGTATTGGGATACGGCTTGTCCGTTAGTCCCATCCATTTATACGCTGCCTGCTGATGAAGACCCCTAGGGTAATAAACCATGGAAGGAATGCCCTTTTCTTTCAGGTGTTGTTGCATAGCATCCCGTTCTTCTCTACTACCCAACAGTATCGTGTACTGTGCCCAACTGGAATAAAAGCCTTCCGGAATGGTGGGAATCACAAATCTATCATTCAGGCGTTCGTCATACCATTTCGCAACTTTGTTTACTGCTTCCAATTCATAATCCACAAAGGCTTTAAATTTAGGCAAAAGAATAGCAGCCTGTAATGTATCCAGACGGGAATTCATACCGATTTCGCGATTGTCATACTTATCTAACGGAGACTTACCACCCGCACGCAGCGAACGCAGTCGGGCATCAATCGCTTCATCATCCGTAAAGATAGCGCCGCCATCACCGTAACAACCTAACGGCTTGGCAGGAAAGAAAGAAGTTGCGGAAATATCACCAAAAGAACAGGCTATCTGATCATTGATTCTGCCGCCAAATCCCTGAGCAGCGTCTTCCAACACTTTTAAACCATATTTCTTGGCAATTGGCAAAATCTTTGTGTAATCAGCCGGCAGGCCAAACAGATCCACCGGGATAATTGCTTTAGGTTTCAGTTTGCCTTCGGTAATCACTCTCTTAATTTCTGTTTCCAGCGCTTCCGGTGAAATATTAAAAGTTGTCAGGTCAATGTCTACAAGAATCGGGGTTGCACCGATAATAGAAGCGCAGCCGGCAGAAGCAAAATAAGTAAAGTCAGAAGTAAATACTGCGTCCCCAGGACCAATGTCCCAGGCCATCAACGCCAGTTGTAACGCTTCCGTGCCATTGGCACAGGCTACACAATATTTGCGGCCAACATATGCCGCCAATTTATTTTCCAGTTCTGTAACCGGTTTTCCTAAAATGAACGCATTACTATCTATGACTGCCTGGATTCCAGCGTCAATTTCCGGTTTTAATGCTTTATACTGCGCGCCTAAATCTCTGAACTGCATTATTTTTCTTCCTCCAAACCATTCTTTGTTTCTTTATATTGCCTGCCGCACTTTTCACAAGCCAGCGTTTCACCTAACAATTTACCGCATTCACAGGCCCAGCCTTTTCTTTGCGCCGGAACACCTAACATAAGTGCATGTGGCGGAACGTTTGTCGTTACTACCGCGCCAGCGCCAATCAGCGCCCACTTGCCAATGGTATGTCCACAGACAATGGTAGCATTAGCACCGATAGAAGCTCCCTCTTCTACTACAGTTTTTTTATAACCTGCATGCCCACTGGGATATTTCGCACGGGGTGTTAAAACATTAGTGAATACACAAGATGGACCGCAAAAAACATAGTCCTGTAATACCACGCCTTCATAAAGTGATACATTGTTCTGCACTTTAACTCCATTGCCAATGGTTACGTTATTAGCCACATTTACATTCTGCCCGAAAGAGCAGTTCTTGCCAATCCGCGCGCCGGATTGAATATGACAAAAATGCCAGATTTTCGTACCTTCGCCAATTTCTACGTTATCATCTACGTAACTTGTTTCGTGGACAAAGTATTGCTTTGCTTCACTCATTTATTAAACCTCCCTTCAAAATCTGTAGACGCAACATTTGCCAGCGGCAGTTTCACCGGTTTTCCGGTTGCCGCAGACTGATAAATCGCCAATATCATTTCTACAGCATTTCTGCCTGCTACTGCGTCAACATAAGGCGTCCTGCCGTTTCGTATCGCATCAATCACATCTGCATAAAGGCTCGTGTGACCGTTACCATACACATTACTGGTCGCTTCCTGTAATCCTTTATTATTACGGTCATTTTCCTGTTCATCCGCAAAATCCCATACATCAATATTATTTGTGGAAGTGCCGCCAATCTTGACTGTGCCGGTCTCGCCAAACAAATACAAAGTTTCTTCTAAGTTTTTGGGATACACATTTACAGTTCCTTCGATAGTTCCTACGGCACCATTTTTGAATTTTACAACTGCCATACCAATATCTTCACACTCCAAATAATTGTGGAACTGCTGTTTTGTAACCCCATAGACTTCTTCCACTTCATCGCCCATCATCCACCGGAGCAAATCAATGCCATGAATACACTGATTGAAAAGACATCCGCCGTCAGATGCCCACTTCCCGCGCCAGTCGGCCTGATCATAGTATCCCTTGTCCCGGTTCCAGCGCACATTAATGGAACCATGGGAGAGTTTGCCAAAGCGGCCTTGTTCGAGAGCATGCCGCATCTCCTGTATGGCCACATTGAACCGATTCTGGTGGCATACGGAAACTTTAACATTCTTTTCCCTGCTGCGTTTAATGATCTCCTCCGCATCCGCCATAGACATGGTCATAGGTTTTTCTATAATTATGTTAATGCCGTGGTCAATACAGTATAATGCCAGTTCCGCATGAATACCGCTTTCTGTAGCAATAGCGATCAGTTGAAGTTCCGGATGTTCTTGAATCATTTTTTTATAATCTGTATAGCGTTGGATGGACGTGTCTTTTTCCAAAGCATGTTTTGCCAGCAGCTTTTCTATGGCGTCTGGTAATACGTCACAAACTGCGACAAAACTTAAATCGCTTTTGTTATTGATTACCGCTTTAACATGATTGGTAGCAATTCTTCCGCAGCCAATCAATGCATACTTAATTTTTTTCATGCTGTCCACTCCATTCATGTATAATCTTGCAAATCTTTTCCGCAGTATGCCCATCGCCAAAGGGCTGATACGCCGGGTCGATACTCTGTTTTACCGATAATTTATGCAAAATATCTGCATGGTCAGCTTTGGCAAGCTGGTTCCGGTTCCCAACCATAGTTTCCGGCCAAACAATAAAGTCTAAAACAAACACACACTGTACGCCGGCATAAAAAGCTTCACACTGTAGCCCGCCCGAATCTGTAACAATTTTCTTAGCATGTTGGGTAAGATGTACAGAATCGGAATAGCCTACAGGCTGAACAAGAATAATATTATTAAAATGCTCTTTTTCACAGATTCGTTTTGCCCTGTCACGATTTCTCGGATGAACCGGATAAATAGTCGGCGCATCCAAAGAATTCATAGCCAAAAGGATTTCCGTAAGAGGTTCATCACTAAAAGTATTCTCCTGGCGATGGCAGGTCATATAATAAAACCTTTCCGGTACTGTAACTTTATTTCCCGCAAAATCAAAAATAGTGGATTTTTCCCAAGGCTGGTTTGCAAAATGAAGGAACGAATCATACATGATATTACCTACACAATAGGATCGATCGCCCAAGCCTTCTGCTTTTAACTTCGCCAAAGCATCTTGTGTTGCACAAAAATCAAGTGCGGCAACATGATCAGTTGTTATCCTGTTCACTTCTTCGGGGCTGTCAAGTGTACCTAAACGATTGCCGGCTTCAACATGAAAAACCGGTATATGCAGTTTAACTGCTGCCAACGCAGCTGCCAGTGTTGAATTAGTGTCGCCATAGACAAGAAGCGCTTCCGGACTTTCTTTGAGTAATATTTCCTCAATGCCAACTAACATTTTAGCAGTCATCTGCCCATGGGTCCCCCCGAAAATGCCCAAATTGTAATCCGGCTCAGGAATACCCATTTCCCGAAAGAATACAGCCGACATATTATCATCAAAATGCTGTCCTGTGTGTATCAGGATTTCTGTATGCTCTTTTCTGATTTGCCTGGAACCTGCTGCAGCTTTTATAAACTGTGGCCTGGCACCAACTACTGTTACAATTTTCATTTAAATTATTCTCAACTCTGCTTAGTTTTGTCTATACTGTTTACTTATGTATCAGATTATAACCGAACAATTAATTTTTCTTGATTATCATATGCATAATTCTTGATAAAGGGAAAGCAGCTTTTCTTCTTCATTTTTCCAATTGTATTTTTCCATAACGCACTTTCTGCCATTTAATCCCATTTCCTGAGCAAGTTTCCTGTCATTGAGCAATTTGCAAATTGCCGCTACTACCTGATTATTATCATTAGGATTCACGCAAATGCCACAACGACATTCGTCAATAATTTTTCTCCACAAATCAAAATCAGAAGCAATGACCGGAAGTCCGGCAGCCATATATTCAAACATCTTTATCGGAAGAGAATTAACATAATTCCCAATTGGCAACAAAAGAACCAAACCTGCAACAGATTTGCCATATAACTCATTAATCTCTTTTCTGTTTAATCTCCCAAGATATGTTATGTGTTTCTTATGTTGATTTTCAAAATCAGCCTTATCTCCTGCAATCAACAATTTTGCATCAATACTCTCCATCGCTTTGATCATTACTTGTTCGCCACGATTAATATCAATTCCACCAGCATAACATACTATTGAATCTCTTTCCTCGAATTGCTTATTATGAAATTCAATGTCGTCAAGTTTAGGATAGTTTTTTATTGCGACAATTCTCTTTGTCCTTCCTGTAAATTGTTTAGCAATATATTCCGTTGCTGTTATTACTGCATCAAATTGCGAAACAGCATTGGTTTCATAATAACGATATAATGATGAAACCAGCCCACGAATCGCCCAGGGAATCCAGTATTTATCCATTATTTGGGCCGGGACATCCTCGTGACTGTCAAAAATTACTTTTTTCCCTGATTGTTTGAGCTTTACTCCATACGGCAACAACTCAGGATCGTGAAAATGATACACATCACAATCGAGAGACACCGCCTTTTCATAAACAACCTTTACAAATTGCGTCATCCTTTGACGTCTTCCAACCGGCGCATCACCAATACCTATAATATTTACATGATTTTCTTTTCGTGAGCTTCCTTTGGCAACTAAATAAACTTCATATCCCGCATTAGCCAAAGATGAACATTCTTTGATAAAAATTCGTATGTCAGTACTTTCATGTACACTTGTCACATGACATATTTTAATTTTCTTCATTATTTCCTCTATTGGCTTTCATGACAAACCGAATCAACGCTTTCCGTTGATCCTTCTCTATTACACTGTTATTTATCAAATACAATATTACCATTATAATTAACAAGCCGTGTGTCAACAGCACCCTGAACAAAAAAGTATTAACAAGAGTTACTGCCAAATACATGGCTACTGTAATATATAACCTGGGATCTATTCCAAAAGACACATAATTTAAAAATCGAAAAACAACAGCATATAACATTGGTGACAGAACTACCCCGGCAATTCCCATATTTGTAATCGCATCAGCAATCAGGCCGTTATTTGCAGCCGTAACGGTGTGGAAGTAAATTTCCCCTATCATATAAGACAAATCACCATATGGACTTACAAAATCAAACAATCTCATAAAACTCTGCCTGAAATAATCCGGAGTATGAGATGTAAAAAAGTCAAAATAATTAGAGCCTATATATACAGGCAAGTATAAAACCCTCCTGACAAATAAGGAAACCGGCCAAATAGAAAAAGAAATTAAATCAGAAAAACCAATGTAAAACATGGTGGTCAAAAAACTCAAGCCCAAAAAACCTTTTACAATCCACTTGTTTAATGACTGTAAAGTAAAACCGGGAGCTAAGTTAACAACAATGGCAAATAACGCAAGAAACAAGGTGGTTTTTGATCCATCTATTCCAAAATTCAATAACTGGACAATAAAACAGAAAACCACCCAGCCCCAGTATTTTTTATGTAAATAATACGCCATGAATATCGGATTAACGGTTCTGGTCCACGAAAAAATATACACCAGTAGCACCGGCAAATTATATCCTCTTGCCTCACTTCGCAAGGCATAAACATTCGCCAAGCTAAAATTGAAACGGAAACCCGTATAAACACCGGATATAAAAAGCACAACCATTCCGAAGACAATCGTCAGGAATTTTATCTGCGTTTCACTTAGTAGTTTTTGTTCCCCGAATTTTAGCATAAACCTATTATAGATTTCCATAGGAATCTTTTTTATGGGAATTGTTGCGAACAGTATCAAAAAAAGCCAAAATAAAATATTAGAGATAATGAAACCAGGGGTAAATGCACCAAATCCAACCATAGATGTAAATGGGACAAAGGACATGAGAAACAACAGCAAAAGAATTTCATTAGATGCTTTATTGTCAATATTTTCATAAAAATAGCACGCAATTATCGAAAAAACGAACAATACTATCAGAGACGCAGCCTCATTTGCTATGGTAAAATTGTTTTTAAAGCCCTGATATGCGTATAATGAAGATACTATTTTACTATAGGAAAAATCTAAAGTAAGCCGGTATAATAAAATATATAATAAAAAAGATATTTGACTGTTTTTCTTACACTCCGCTAACATTAATGAAAAATTCCTTCCAGCTAATAAAATTTGAATGCGTTTCCATATTAACGTTAATCAAAATAAATCCGCAAACTGTTTTGCTAATTTTTCATAAGTAAAATGTTTAAGAACTGCATTTCTTCCACTTGTTCCCATTTGTAATCTATCAAGTTCTTTCATGCTCACCAGTTTGGATATTCCTTCTGACAGCGCATCCGCATCCTCAGCCTTGATTGTAATTCCACACCGATACTCTTCAATAAAGTTATTTGGGGCTTCAACTGCATATAAAATCGGTTTCCCAGACATCATTGAATCAAATAGCTTATTCATGCTAATGCCAAAACGGAACATGTCATTTCGTAACGATCCCACATAACAACAATCAATATTATCCATCAATGTGGGTATCGCCTTTTTGGAAATCTTTGGAAGAAAAAACACATCTGTTCTGTTTTGAACTTGTTTTTGTAATTCTTCTTTTTGATTCCCTTCACCCACAATTACAACTACCACATTATTATGGTCAGAAATTTTATTTGTTGCTTTCAATAAATAATCTATTGCATAAGATTTATTAATACTCCCAAAAAAGCAGATGATAAATTTTCCATTATCGTGAAGCTGCGTTAACAAGTCTTGATGATATTTCGGTAAGTTAATTGGATTTTCCCATTCATCTTTTACAATTCCATTCATGACAACTTTAAACTTCTTTGCGTCCATCCCATGTTGCACAAAATAATCTTGCGCTGCACAAAGCAATGAAACAACATAATCAGAATTCCTGCAAAAACTATTTTCTGCGATTTGCATTAAAATAACAAAGGGATGCAACCTGCTCATTCCACCAAGTTCTATTAGCGTAATAGGCCACATATCGTGCACTTCGTGAATATACTTTGCATGTGATAGTCTCGCAATCTTTTGCGCAGGATATGTATCTAACGGATAAGTAGAGGAGGCTATTACAACATTTGGCTTCCATCGTTTGGAAATATTATCTGCATTCGACCAAAGTTTCCACACAAAGCGGAACATACTAAATGCCCGTTTTACACCATTTCCCTGGTAATCTCCTGTTTTAACCCAAACATATTCAATGCCATCTATTATTTCTACCTGAAAATCATCTGTTACTTTCGGATTTATTAGTCTGAGATGAGAATAATCCCCTGCGACAATCGTGACGCGATGTCCCATCTTTACCCATTCGCGGGAAAGATAGTAAGGCCTGAATTCCATTCCCATTTCCGGCGAACCGGCATAATGGTTTATGTATAAAATGTTCATTAATAATCTTTCCCCAGAACCGCAAATACGGTACGAAACATAGTCGCAATATCAGTAAAAAAGCTGTAATTTTGAATCATGTCTAAATTCCACTTCATCTTTTCCGGTAACACTTGTTCTACATACACTCTATCCACGTCATTGGCTGCATCCAACAATTTTGCTTCATCTTTGTAACGAATAGCGGCTTCACTGGTAATCCCGGCCGGTATGAGCAGGGTCGCATAATATTCCGGCCGGTATTGTTCCACATATTTCACCGCTTCCGGCCGGGTGCCGACAAAGGACATAGTACCTTCTAATACATCAAATACCTGCGGCAGTTCATCCAGCCGCAGGTCGCGCAATTTTTGTCCAACTTTGGTGATACGGGCATCGCCGCTTACTGTTACGGCAGTACCACTTTTATCCGCGTTGTTAACCATAGTACGGAACTTGTGAATACGGAAGTGTTTACCGTAAGTAGTAACCCGTTCCTGCCGGTAAATCACAGGGCCTTCCGAATCCATCTTGATCCAAATAGCAATGACCGCCATGGGAACAGCAAGAACAAGGCATAACAATATTGCCGTAATGAAATCGAATACCCGCTTCAGCAGTAATGAAAACTGTTTTTTCTTTAATATGTCATAATAGGGCCTTACTTCCGGAACTCGCATAAAGTCCGGCAATTCGTCCCATTCTCTTAACATCCTGTACACACGCCTTGTTTAAATATAGTTGCCGATTACGTTTTTCACCGTTTCACATACATATTCCACATCCTCATCAGACAGGAGTGTGTGCAACGGTAAGGTAATCAGGTTATGGTAATAGTCGTAAGTGTTGGGGAAGTCCTTGATGTCCCAACCTAACACCTTGTAAGCGGTCATCATGGGCAGCGGTTTGTAGTGCACATTGGTCGCTACACCCTGTTCCGCAATCTTTTCAATGATTTCATTCCGCTGCTCCACCGTAATGTCCGGTACGCGGACCAGATACAGGTGGTTGGAGCTGTCCATAAAATCTGTGTGATGGACTAAATGGAAGATACCCAGTTCATCGCACATTGCATCGTATTTCTTCAAAACGTCAAGTCGGCGCTTTAGCAGTTTTGGATACCGGTCCAGCTGCCGCAGTCCAATGGCTGCCACAATGTCTGTCATATTACACTTGTACCAGGGGCCTATAATGTTGTATTCCCAGGCGCCGAGCTTCATCTTGGCAAGGGCATCCTTATTTTGCCCGTGCAGGGAAAGCAGCTGATACATATGATAGATTTCCTCATCTGCTACTTTGTTTGCGCCTGCATAGGCTTCTGCCGGCAACTGCCAGGTGCTGGCGCCGCCTTCCGCAGTGGTAAAGTTCTTTACTGCGTGGAAACTGAAGCTGCTAAAGTCCGCAATAGCGCCGCAGAATTTCCGTTCTGTTTGAATTGTGCCTTTACCGGTATGCGAAACTATACGGCTTGCTCCTAATGAATGGGCACAATCTGCAACTACGGCAACCCTTCCAATGGCTTTCTGGATACGGGCTGATAAATCGTTTAACGGTGCTCCGTCGCTTTCCATGGGCTTGAAAAGGCTGCGTTTCCGTTCTACGATTTCAAAGACTTTATCGTAATCACAGACGATACCACCTAAATCCACCGTAACAATGGCTTTTGTTTTTTCCGTAATGGCAGCTTCCAGTTTTTCATAATCCATTTCCGGCATATGGGTAACCGGATCGCCGTCTTTCCGGATATCTACAAATTTGACTTTGGCGCCGCAATGGATAGCAGAACTGGAACTGGCAGTGTAGGTGTAGGCGGGAACAATAACTTCATCACCGGGGCCGATACCCAAGATTCGCAAATTCAACTCTTCCGCTGCGGTGGCAGAGTTAAGACACACTACGCGGTTAGCATATTTTTTGCTATTTTCTTCTGTACCGCAGTCAACATCTGTTTTACCTGTTTCAACATAGGCCGCTAACCTGCGTTCCAGCAGTTTGGTACGCGGGCCGGTTGTAATCCAGCCGCTGCGTAATGCCTCTGCAACTTCGGCAATTTCTGCTTCCGAAATATCTGGCGGGCTGAAACTGATCATTCTCTGTTTCATAATTACTTATACCTCTGTTTGTTTGGTATTATCCTTCGTCAAGCTTACTTGTTTATGCAATACAGTCTATAATTAATTATTATATCACATTATCATGCTAAATCATAGCCTATTGACTATAATTTACTCTGCCTTAAAATGATTCGGAGTATAGGTAGGAATCATATTTTTTAATTGCCCGATGATCGCGTTTCCTTCTTTCAGGGACCGCAGCATGACGGAAACCCATGCGGAAAAAAACATGACCAGGATATCCGTCAGCAGTAAAATAATGGGCAACATGTAACGTCGCACAGCAAACACTCCTAAAGATATGGTACATCATATATTGGTATATTATACCACATTATCTGGCTTTTTGGTAGTTTTCATTTGCAGGAGTACTGTAATCAAAAAAAACATAAAGCTCATGCCGGGAGACATAAAAAATGTAACATCAAATGCCCCCATGATCACGACGTTACTTAAGAAAACAAGAAAAACAAGTTTGTCGCAGGGATTGTGGTGCTTGCGGTAATTTTTTAAACTGGTGAACAGCACGTAACCGCAAAAATACACAAAACCGGCCAGGCCAACCAAACCGGTTTCCGCAGCTACCTGCAGGAAGTTGTTATGGGTATGGGTTTCGTTTGGCATATCCAGTTGTGGCGGTTTTCTTAGAGTAGCTTTGGGTTGCTTCTGTGCAGCCGCTTTCGCCTGCTGTGTTTGTTTTTTAATAGCTTCTATCTTTTTAGAACGGAATTCTTGATATTTGTCCGCATATCTCCCCAGGCCTACACCGGCCACAGGATGATCCTGTATGATTGGCACGGCATGTTTCCACACCAACCCCCGGAGATCATGGGCCCTGTTCGTAAACGTGGCAGGGATTGTGCGTATTCGAGCCATATAAACAGGTTTTGCAGCCATAAACGCGGCTATGCCTGCCAATACCAGGACAAACAAAAGCACATATTTTTTTTGCTGTTTCAGGTATTTGCAGATGGTGGGCGGTATGACCAATACCTCTGTCAGCCAGGCGCTGCGGCTGTTGTTAAAGATCAACCCTGCTGTTATGGCTGCCACTGTACAGGAAGCTGCTTTTTTCAATCTTTTTTCAAAGGCAGGATCCAACGCAATTACCAGCGCTACCGGTAAAACCATACACAGAATGCCTGACAGGTACAGAGGATTGCCGCCCAGTCCCCACCCCCGGCCTGCCGGGCCCATGTTCAATAGGGATTGGGGAACCGTCAGCAGACAGTCCACAATAGTGGTGAGCAATAAAGCGGTGAGCATATTGACCAGATAGTCACGCCGTTTGATAAAAGCCATGATGGCAATAAAAATAATATTACCATAACGCCAGACAACAAAATTAAGGTATTCTTTCAGGCTCACCAGAGGTTTGTCGGATACGAAGACGGAAGGGATCATGAGAAGGATAAAAATAAGGTAAGCTTTCATGTAACCTTTTGCTTCGTCAGAAAGGTTAAGGCTGTATTTGTTTTGGCGCCAAAGGTAAAGCACCAGCAACAAAGCAAGGCCGTTGGCAATACTGAAAACGGCGGTAGAAAGACGGCGAATACAGGCCGCAACTGTGACGGTAATGGCGAGATATTTAATTAGTTTTTCGTTAGTGAGAGTTGGCAAAAAGATATCTCCTTTTTATTCTAATGATACGCCAATCAAATGAATTTGTGCGATAGCCATGGGCTTTCTGACTCAAGTGAACAGGCTATCCGTGCCTCACTGTTATAAACGGGCACGACAACACTCACAAGCGGGTATGTTTCACTCTGTAAATTCATAGCCTTTCCCGCGTAAGCATCTTCTTAAGAAACCACTGACAAAACAATCAGCAGCTTACATCCAGAAACTGCGCTTTGCCATGCAGTTTCAGTGGGATACTGTTTGCCGGGATGAAAACGCAGTCGCCTTTGAAGAAGTTCAGCATGAAACTTTCACCAAACAAAACTCCGCAACCGTCTATGCAAAGCAACGCATGAAAACTGTTACTTTCTGTTTTATATTCCGTTAAGCCGCGGTAAATCTCCGTATTGATCAGCAACCTTTCCACCTGAAAATACTTGCAGCGCATTAACAGCTCACCGGCGCAGCCTTTTGCATATTTCAGCACGCGCATAGGCTGCCGCGGCACTGCAGAAGAAACCTTATTCATCACACGCAGGGCCTTCTCCATATGCAGGTCGCGTGGTTTCCCGTTTTTATCCGTCCGTTCATAATCATACAGACGATAAGTCAGGTTAGAACTTTCCTGTATTTCGGCAAGCACTACTCCCGCGCCGATTGCATGTACAGTGCCCGCCTCAATGTAAAATACATCATCTTTATGAACCGCCACATGGTTCAGGTAATTTTCAATGGTTCCTTCTGCCAGCGCATGTTTTACACAAGCCTCACTTACATCCTGATTAAATCCATATACCAGCTCAGCCTCTTTCCCGGCGGAAAGGACATACCACATTTCCGTCTTGCCTAAACTGTTTTCATAAGTCAGGGCATACTCGTCATTCGGATGCACCTGTACGGATAACTTCCGTTTCGCATCAATCAGCTTGACCAGAATCGGCAGTTCCGGTTTTCCGTTCATGGTCTGCAGAGGATGCGTCCCTAAATATTCCGGATGCAAATGCAGAACTTCCCCAAGAGTTTTACCTGCATCCTCACCGGATACCACCACGCTCTGCCCGTCCGGATGGGTAGAACACTCCCAAGTCTCTGCCAAGGGATTTATAGTAATTTCTTTGCCAAAATCATCATTTAATCTGCTGCCGCCCCAAAGATAATCCTTGGCTGCAGGTTTTAATAAAAAAGGCTTGTTTTTATTCATTCCAGCTCATACTTATGTTTATCATTTACGCTGATGTCCTTGCCCAACTGCACTTCAATCAGCTGCAGTTTTGTATCCGCTATCACCGTATGTCTGCATCCTGCTGCCATGGTGATTACGTCTCCTGCTTTCACCGGCTGCTCCATTCCGTCAACGATAGTCTTTCCCTTTCCGCTGATGACCGTCCACACCTCATCCCGTTTGTCGTGGCTGTGATAATTCATCCTGTGCCCCGGATTCAGCGTAACTTTGATCGTCATACTGTTTTCTTCCACATCCAGTACACGGTACTGTCCCCAGCTTTTCTCCGCGAACATCACCTGCTGGTCAATGGCATCCACAAAGGGTTTAATATAACTGCTCTGTTCCTTATCTGAAACCAAAATGCCTTCCGGTGACGCGGAAATAACCATATCACGCAATCCCATAGCTATAACAGGAATACCCAGTTCGTTAATGACATGCACATTACTGCAAGTTTCATCCAACCTTGCATCGCCAACAATAGTTCCTTCCATAGCCTCGGTCAGCGTGTTCCAGGTGCCAAGGTCTTTCCATTCTCCGTTAAAACGCATCACGGCAATATCCGGTTCATGTTCCACCACCGCATAGTCAAAGGAAATTTTAGTCAGCGTATCATACTTGCTGAACAAATCTGCATAATCTGCAAGCCCTGTCAGCTGACGGGCACGGTCCAGCACATAAGAAATCTTATAGGCAAACACACCGCCGTTCCACAAACCTCCCTGCGCAATATATTGTTGCGCGGTAGCAGCATCCGGTTTTTCCTTAAAAGTGGAAACCTTGGCAACGGTATCCTTCGTTTCCGGAATAATGTATCCGTATTTTTCACTGGGATATGTAGGATCAATGCCCAGCAGCATAAGGTTAGCCGTTCCCTGTTGCGCCAGTTTCCATAATTCTTTTAAGGCCATAAAGTAATCCTGATTGACATAGGGGTCAACCGGACAGACAACCACCGCTTCCTCTTCCGGAATGCCTTTTATATCATGCAGATAGGCTGTAGCCAAAGCAATGGCCGGAAACGTATCCCGCCTGCAGGGTTCTACGCTGATGCCCACATCTTCCCCCAGCTGGCTGTGGATAGAAGATACCTGGGATTTGCTGGTAGCGATGGTAACCGTCGCATCCGGGTCCGCCGTTTTAATTTGCCGGTACACACGCTGCAGCATCGATTCGTAAACATGGTTATATTTAAAAATTTTAATGAACTGTTTTGAACGAACATCATTGGAAAGAGGCCAAAGCCTCATCCCGGAACCGCCCGACAGCAAAATAATGTTCATTGCCCGATTCCTTTCATTTCAAAAACTGGCATTTATCCATGAAGCTTATAAAACTCTTTTACCTTGCCACAAATATACCGAATCTGTTCATCCGTAAGGAAAATGCTGGAAGGCAGCCACAATCCCTTATATGCAATTTCTTCCGTTACAGGGAAATGCAGGTCTGTGTATCCATATGCAGGTTCGGCATGTAACGGTGGATAAAACGGACGGGAACCGATATTGCATTCTTTCAGATACGCCTGCAACTCTTCCCGCTTTTCACAAAGGATATCGAAGAACCAGGGAGAAGTATCCTCATAATTTGTTTTAACCAGTTCCACGCCGGGAATTTCCTGTAACAGTTCATCATACAGCTTACCCATTTCCTTTTTACGTTCCACACGGGCAGGCAACTTTTTCATTTGCTCAATACCGATAACGCCTTGGAAATCGGAAAACTTAAAATTCCAGCCTTTTGTAAGGTAGTGGTCGCTGCCACCCATATCACGCCCGAAATCACGTATTTTTTTTATGCGGTCCGACAGCTCAGCGTCATCTGTAATCAATGCGCCTCCCTGCCCGGTTGTAATAATCTTCGGCGCGCTGAAGGAAAAGCTGCCGATCTCACCAAAGCGGCCAAGATGTTTACCCTTGCAAAAACTCCCCAAAGACTGTGCCGCGTCCTCAATCAGATGAATCCCTTTTTCTTTACAGAAATCCACGATTTCCCGGAATCTTTTGGGATAACGTCCGTTAATGGAAACAAGCATAACCGCTTTTGTTTTTTCTGTCACGGCCTCTTTCATTTTTTCAAAGTCCATGCAGAGGGTTTCTCTTTCGATATCAGCAAACACCGCTTTTGCGCCAATCAGTTCCGCAGAGTTAGGCGTAGCAACCATCGTATAATCCGGACAGATGACTTCATCGCCGATCCCAACCCCCACAGCCATCAGGGCTGCCGAAAGACTTACCGTCCCGTTTGCGGTGATCCAGCAATATTTTGCACCGGTGTATTCCTTAATCATATCTTCAAAAGCACGGGTCTTTTTGAACTCCGTACCCCAGCCGCCGCCAAGCATATACTCATTTAACGCTTCTCTTTCATGCTGATCAAAACTGGGCTCCATCTGGTTAATAAAATCCATTCCCTGTCCCTCCTTCTGTCTTTCGTCATGCAGGCTTAAATTTTGTTTTATCCTTATCTGCCCCCAAAAATGGGCCATTCTTAAACTCAAGGACCGTTGTATCTTCTTCAAGTATGGTATAACCGTGGGCAGATTCAAGTAAGATTAGCATTTCACCCTGTTTTATTGTCAGTGTTTCGACAGGTTTTAAACCTAAATCAAATATACGCGCTTCAATCGCGCCCTTTACTACGTACACCGCTTCATAGGTCCGCATGGCGGAACGCGAAAACTCATTGTGCCAATGATCCTGCAGATACTTGCCTCTTTCATAATGCCCCCATGCTACCACCTGCAGAAATTCATTGTCGCCCGTTAACGATACCAAACCTGGTTTTATATCTTCCGCAACGATGTGTCTGGCAAGGATTTTTCCGTCCTTAATAATTTCACGCATTGAATTCAGCCTCCGTAAAAATATCTTTTGTGCCGTCTTCCTTTTCCACAGGAATATCGTATAACTGCACCATCAAACAATCCTCCGGGAAGAACATATTATGTAAGACAAATGGAACTATTTCAAAAAAGTCACCTTGATGGAATATAACGGTTTCTGTTGTTTCTTTATCTTTTATAAGCGTAACTTCCACGCTGCCGTTTACAACATAAAACGCTTCCCGCGCTCTTTTATGGAAGTGGGCGCCCCGGGACGATCCGGCTTTGGATTCCAAGACGTTAACCTGTGAAAAGCCTTCATGTACAAGCTGTACAAGACTGCCTCTCCCGTCTGCAAACTGAAAGTCAGGCTTTTTAATATTGTATAATTCCACTTACGCATCCCTTTCCGAAATGATACTTGCCTCCGCAGGCCATTTAATAGCAAACCGTTCGTCATTCCACTTATAGGTAAATTGTTTATACTCGCCATAATAGGTTGACTGCTTGTATGTATACACCGCCACATCCGAAAGAACATAATACCCGTTTCCGTACATAGGAGGAATATAAAGCTGATACTTGTTTTCATCGGACAGGATAAACGACTGCCATTTGCCAAAATCCTGCGATGTTTCATCACAGTTAAGAATAACTGCATAAACAGACCCATAAGCGCATTGAACAAGCTTATATGTGCCCGGATCGCCGTGCATTCCCTTCAGAACACCTTTCACCGATTTGGAAATGTCATCCTGTATAAACTTTGCCGTCAGACCTGCATCATGGTATTCTTTTTCATTATATGTTTCATAAAAGTTACCGCGCTTGTCTTCATGTGCAGAAGGCTTGATAAGATATACGCCTTTCAATGTCGTTTCTTCAATTTGTAACATTTTGGTACTTTGCACGATGCCAGTAACAGCCACCATGCTTTCCTTTCTTAACATTCTTAAATAGTATGCATTGCCTTTTCCTGTTTTGCCAAATATCGGTCATGCTCTGCCATAATGCGAATCAGTTCTTCATAACTTGTTTTCTGCGGATTCCATCCCAGCACTCTTTTCGCTTTAGCCGGATTGCCCCACAGGTTATCCACGTCCGTAGGCCGGAACCACTTGGGATTCACGCAGACCAGCATTTTTCCTGTAGCTGCATCATACCCTTTTTCATCTAACCCTTTACCTTCCCATCGCAGGGTGATACCATTTATTGCAAACGTTTTTTCCGTAAAATCGCGGACAGTGTGCTGCTCTCCGGTAGCAATGACAAAATCGTCAGGCTTTTCCTGCTGCAGGATAAGCCACATACATTCTACGTAATCTTTGGCATAGCCCCAGTCCCGCAAACTGTCCATATTTCCCAGTTCCAGGTGATCCTGCAGGCCTTCGGCAATACGTCCGGCAGCCAGTGTAATCTTTCTGGTTACAAAGTTTTCTCCCCTGCGTTCCGATTCATGGTTGAACAAAATGCCGTTGCAGGCAAACATACCATATGCTTCCCTGTACTCTTTCGTAATCCAGAACCCATACTGCTTTGCTACAGCATATGGCGAATACGGATGAAAAGGTGTGGTCTCCGACTGAGGCACCTCTTCCACCTTTCCATACAGTTCACTGGTAGAAGCCTGGTAAATTTTAACTTTCTTCGCAAGATCCAGAATACGCACTGCTTCCAAAACACGAAGCGTGCCCAGTGCATCCACGTCACCGGAATACTCAGGGACATCAAAAGAAACCTGCACATGGCTCTGCGCTGCTAAATTATAAATTTCATCCGGCTTCACCAGATTGATAATGCGCACGAGTGAAGAAGAATCGGTTAAATCCCCATCGTGGAGGGTAATTTTACCCAGCAGGTGTTCAATGCGCCCCATGTTAGAAAGAGAAGAACGGCGATGGATGCCATGTACCTCGTAACCTTTTTCCAATAAAAATTCAGCCAGGTAGGAACCGTCCTGGCCGGTAACACCGGTAATTAACGCTTTCTTCATTGAAGGAACTCCTCTCCTTGGGTGTCATGATTCACGTAAAACTCTGGCAAAGTGCTCCTTTAACTTGGCAAACCTGTCGATCACATAATCTTCCATAGCCGGAAGCAACTTTGGTTGGGAAATAAACTCTTTATAATATTTTTCGTTATTTTTTAATTCAAGAATCTTTTTTCTGCTTCCCTCATTATTGCCATTTTTATTCCAAAAAATAACGGCTTCATGATTAATCAGCCCCGGTTCCGGATTGTTAAAAGAGCCATAATACAGCGGAATGCAATCTGCTTTGAACGCATCAAAAATCTTTTCCGTTACATAACGTTCCGTGTTGGTATTTTCTGCACAAATATTAAATTTAAACGTGCGCAGATATAATTCTTTATTATTATCGTATTTGTCCCACAGTTCACGGGTATTGTTGCGCCATTTTCCCGCAAGTTTTACATCCAGAATATCTTTTACTCCATTATAAATCATCTCACGGGTACCCCTGACATCATGCTTGTTAATCAATACACATTCATTGGTTTTTTCATAATGAGATTCATTAATTGCTTTAATCCGGTTTCTTATCGTTTGTTCGTTGTCTTCCGGAGAAAAAAACCACCTTACCCAAAGAGGAAAACGTAAATACTTTGGATTATCAACTTCCCCATATCCCATGGCCAGATCTACATAATCCAGGCAATAATCTCCAAAATATAAATGGCGGGTCGTCAGCGGATGATCAACATCCTCTCCTGTATAAAACACCTTTTTTCCATCAAATTCTTTTTTCACAAAAAACGGAGTGCTGCGAGGGCCAAAAAAATTTACCGCCGTTTTGTTATCCGGAAAGTGATAGCGTAAAAAACGGATGAACCAATCTTTCTCATAATTTTCTGGTGCAAAACCATTATATTCCTTATATAAACCATCTTTGGTCTGGCTAAATGATTTTGGCTTATTAAAAATATATTCCAACGGAAGATGTTTGATAAAATTACCCATTCTTTTTTACTCCTATAGCTTAAAGTTGGCATCAATTGTTAATAGTTGTTGCCTTCTGTTTCCTTCATTTTTAGCAAAACCGCAAGCAGGAACCACATAACGCGAATCCCTGCCGACAGATTCAATGAATAACTAATTTGCCCATACAGGCAGATATAACCAAAAACGGTAGTAAAAACAAGGATATCATACGGATTTTTATGCTTGCAGTAATTGCGCAAACTGCTGTACAGGTAATAGCCAACAAAATAAAGAAGGCCTGCCAGCCCGATGATACCGCTTTCAGCAGCTATTTGGAAAAAATTATTGTGGGCGCCCAAAAGCTGGGAATGAACTCTGCCTTTATAGCTTTTATATTTTTTATATTCTATATATCCATAATTATATTTGTTATTCTCTCTGTAAAATTCAGCAAACCGGCCTGCTCCGATGCCGGTTACCGGATAGTCACGGATCACAGCCATTGAAGACTTCCAGACTGATATTCGGGATGTGTTTGATGTGTCCGTCGTCGTGTTGACGATTGATTTCACCCGCTGCACATGTTGGGGACTGCTCGCCATAAATGCTGTTATTCCTAAGAATACTGCCAGCACAACCGCAAGATATTTTTTATTTTGTTTTAAATACCGGAACGTTACAATGGGCACTACAATCAGTTCCGTCAGCCAGGAGCCCCGGCTTTGATTGCATAAAAGTCCCACAATAATACTGATAACAGAAAAAGCAGATATTCTTTTTAACTTCTTTTCAAAACCGGGATCCATGAGGATGACCAGTACAACGGGCAGCAGCATACACATAGAGGCGGAAAGCGACGAGCCACTTCCGGTTGCAAATCCAAAGCCCCGGCCACTAGGGCTTGCAGGGTTCAATACCTGAACCAGCGTATACAAACAATCAACAGCATTCACTGCCAAAAACGCTGTCAGCATATTAACAAGGTAGTCTCTCTGATGAATAAAGGCTGCAATAACTACAAACAGCACATAACGCCAGATCCAAAAATCTAAAATATCCTTTATGCTTGCGATGGGTTTGAAAGAAAAAAAAATGGAGGGTACTGTTAACAGAACGAATACGCCATAGGCTTTCATATACCCTTTTATCTCTTCAGATAAAAAAACATTGTCTTTACGACTATACCATATATAAAATGCCAGCAGCAAAGCTGCCCCCGTTGCAATATTAGACAGCGCCGTAGAAATACGTACTAAACAGACTGCAAAGCCTGTGGAAACAGCCAGATATTTTATTAACTTTTGCTCTTTCATATGTGGCATCGAAATTAACCTCCGGCTTCATATACCTTCTCATTCAGTTTTCTTGTGACCGTCCTGTCACAGGTTACGCACACCGCAGGCGGTAATACAGATCAGGGAAATGAAGCAGCGCCAATGCCTTGAGACAGACTTCCGGTTTCCGGAGAAAATACTTTTTCGAAGCGCTCAAAGCACTCCTTGTGGAATTGTCGGATAGAATCTCATCAAATCTCCTTCTGTCGCCCGTCATTGCGCAGAGTGTGAAACGGCGGATAAGAGCTTGTGGCATAAGAAAATTATCAGCCAGATCTTTGACCCTTTCAGAAGGTGCGTGTTCACTCAGATACTGGGCCGTCCTGATCTGAGCACACGTGTTATCCCGATAGCGTCGGTTATGTTTCTCTTTACTGTTATTATCACGTATTGAACCCATGCCGGCATGGTGGACGTAAATATAAAGGCAGGCTGAAGTAAAAGCCACCTGTCCCGCCCGGCAAAGGGCCTTAAGCTGAAATTCCACGTCCTCACCGGCGGTGCACCCTTCCGGAAAACGCAGGCTTGCTTCAAAAAGATTCTTTTTTCGGAATAACATTCCGCAAACAGTAGGAGCAATCTTGTTGAACACCCTCAGCCAGAGCATCTCCTCTCCTTTGCGGATTTTAGCGCCTTTAAGATTTACAGGAACTAAAGCATCGGACCGCCCATTTTCAAACCGGTTTTTAAATCCGCAGAAGGACAGGTCACATCTGTGCTCCTCAATAAGGAGATACAGTGTGGAAACCAGGTTATGTTCCGCCATGTCATCCGCATCAATGAACCAGATAAACTCGCCCTTTACCGCATCCATACCTGTGTTACGCGAAGCTGATACCCCGCGGTTTTCTTTATGGGTAATAATGGTAAAAGGACGCCGGCAACCTTCAAGTATACGTCGGGCAACCTCCTCTGTTGCATCCGTCGAGGCATCGTTCACAACAATGATCTCAATATTAGGGTAATCCTGCGCAATCACGGACTCAAGTGAACAGGCTATATGTGTTTCAACGTTGTAGGCAGGCACAATGACGCTGACGAGCGGGTATGTGTTGTCCTGTAAACTCATGTTGGCCTCCAAGATACTTGCTTTATTGACTTCCCTTCAGCGCAAGGCGTCTTCTCCGGCGGAGCACCGGGAGTATAAAGAACCATTTCAATGTGGTGTACGGTGTTTTCTTCTTTAATGTGCAGTTTCGGAGACATTTGAAAGAATTACCCGATAAAACTCCTCCGTTTTCCGGGCCGTCTCTTCAAAGGTGGGCAGACCTTCCGCAGAAAGCGGGCTTGCGCCTTTGCCTTCCAGAACTTTTTCGATCCCTTTCCGCCAGGCTTCCACATCTCCCGGGGACACGAGCGGACCGGAAGTTAAAGGATGCAGGGGTTCAAGGTCTGAAGCCAGTACAGGCAAGCCTATGTTTAAAGCTTCCAAAACTACCAGTCCCATTCCTTCGTGGCGGGAAGGAAAGAGCAGGCAGGAAGAACGGATCATCCAATCTTCCACGTCATCACGGAAACCGTGAAACGCAACACGCTCTTTCAAGTTCAGTTCTGCCGTCAGGGTTTCCCACTCTGCCCGTTGAGGACCATCGCCGATTACATCCAGCGCCCATGGATGGTCTTGCAGTTGCGCCAGAGCCCGGAGTACGGTATCCAGTCCTTTCAGCCTGGTCAGCCGTCCGACAAAAAGGAAACGGGGCTGATTGGAATGATTTATGCCTTCCCACAGGCGTGAGGGTTTACGCACTCCGTTGGGCACGATGATGGTTTGTGCCGGAAGATAATTTATCAGATGCTGTTTTACCGGTTCGGAAATACAGATGACACCGTTTGCATGCTTAAACGGCGTGATGCCAGCGTTAAGGGAGTAAATAGAGTGAGCCGTCATGATCCAGGGCATCTTTACCAGCGCCGAGGTCCACCAGGCGATCCAGGCAGGCACCCGGGAATGGGCGTGCAGAATATCCCATTGCCCGCGCTTCTGCGCAAGACAGTACACACAGTACAGTCCCGTAAACAGATTCTTTCTCTGAACAGGCAGATGCAGAACCTCCACTTCGGGAGGCAACTTTGGTTCCAGCTTTCCTCCCGCCGTGACCAAAGAAACTTGGTGTCCGTGGGCAATCTGCTCTGCCGCAAGCTGCAGAACGTAGCGTTCCACACCTCCCTCATCGAACTCCGGGACGATGTGAAAAATCCGCATATTTTGGTTCTCCTTCTTATGACTGGGGCCAACGGCTCAAAATCCACTCCGCGGCCCTCTTGGCTTCGTTAAAAGGAACGTCCGTTTTGCGGACTTCCGGGGCCAGGAAGGCGTCAAAATCCGGGGTTCTCCCCAGATCATCCACCAAACCCCTTGCAGCCATTTCCGCAAAGAGCGCGTCAAACTTGGCCGTTCCTCCACCCAACTGCCGGCGAATCTTCGTCAGCGGGCTCTGCTTTTTTTCAACCCGCAGCAGTCCCACCCGGAACCCGGCCGTAGCAGCCTCTGAAGCCATGGAAACAGAATCCTCTGTAACGAGGACATGAGTGGCCGCCCCCAACATGGCGGGAACGGGATTCTCCTGGCTCCGGGATGCAAGGAGCAGGTAACGGGTGGCCGGGCTTCCCCCAAGCACAGACTCCACAGCGGCGTCCGCCTCCGCCCCTGTGCGGCGGGAGGTAGTAACCAGCAGCGCAGCCCCCTGTTTTTCTGTTGCTTCCCGCAGGGAGGGCAGAATGAAGCGGACCCAGTCGGGCGTGAGCTCATAGTTGGCGTCACCCCCGCCCAAAAGAAGAGCGATGACTTTTTTGGGAAAAGGTTTCATTGGGGCAAACAGTTGCTCCGCCGCTGCCGACAGCTCCGGATAATAAATATGATTGGGAGCCCCCAGTGTTGTGATAAGGTTATCTGCAGGAGCAGGATGGTCGTGCAAGGGAACGATGGCAAAATCAAACAGCCGCGTTTCCAGCACGGTAGGAGTCATAATGACGGCGGAGCGTCCGTGAAATAACCGGGACAGCGCCAGGCAGAACGGAGACGATGAGTTGCCTGTGGCAATATAAAGAGTCCCGGTGTTGTCTGATAAAGTATCCGCATGCTCTTCCAGCGCGAAACCCGTCGTCTTAAGCCAATCTTTAATCTCTGCATCAGATGCGGTACCCAGGTGGCGCGCCTGCTGTTTAAGGATCCGAAGACGCTGCAGGCCGGAGAAACTCGGAACCCTGATTTCATAGATTTCGGCTCCGCAAAGGCGTTCCACCCAGCGGGCAACCCCTAAAGACTGGTGATTGTGGCCACGGGTCTCATCGACAAAAAGGACGATGCGCCCCGGGCCTGTTTTTGTTTTATTCATGAATCTGCCCCCTCAAATAATCGTATTTGTCATCATATTAATTATCTTAAAAAACCAAAAATAGTGTTTTCTTTATCATTAATTTTATTCTTTTCCTTGTACTGATAGGAACATATTTTTGAGCAAGGTTATCAATTGTTAAGCTCTCAAAATCCTTCCAGAAACTATCAGCTTCAGAAGGTCTTCTGGCTGACTGAATAGTGGATAAATTATGATTTACTGCCTGGATCGTGTCAACTTCTTTAATATTGACTAATTCGCTAATTGCTTTAACGTACCTTAAGCCTTTTTCTGAATGCACAAGCAATAACGAGGTCCCTTTTCCGTCAGACACTTCCGGCAAAAGTTTTTTAACATCCCAAAAATCAGCAAGCGTGATATCAGACTTTCTGTTTATGCCTTTATGGTTGCAATGATAACATGAAGGCCTGAGGCTATAATCATTCAGAAACAGCCTGATATACGGATCTTCATTCTTGAATAAGAAAAGGTCTTTCCCGCCTTTCAATGAGACCGACACGGCATAATCAGCCCAGCCGAATTTTTTGTGGCGGAAATTTACCTTGTCAATTTTACCCCCAAGCCCGTTTTCTATCTCATTGCAATATTTGGCCCAAACCCCCGCTGAAGGAACACCGTGGCAGACAATATCTACGCATAGCAGGTTTTCATAATCTTTTTTCAGATATGCCTTAAGCCCTGCTACCTGGCATGGTGTACCTGAAAACAACACGTTTCTTCCGTTTTGAAGATACTCTTTCACCTTTTTAAATGAATCACCGATATTGCTTTGCAAATACTTTGAGCCTCTTAATGCTGCAAGCCCATTCGGAGAATCCACAACTACATGCCGAACACTTCTGAAATCATCCGAAAACGCTGCACCGACCACAATTCCGTTTTCCTCTAACACTTTCTCTGCAAGTAATGTAAATATACCCCCTGAAGAACTGCCAAAACGTAATTTCTGATCGTTTGCACAGGCTCCGTACCCTTTGGGAATTGTTTCAGAGACAACACCCTTTGCTGCCTTTTCGCAAACCTGGTCACAAAGGCCGCAATGAACACATTCTTCATAATTAACATGCGGATATCTGAATCCCTGTTCATCTGCCCGCATTTCAATACAGTTCTTAGGACAAACGGAAGCGCAGGCCGAGCATCCGGAACAGTCCTGCTTTGCTTTTTTATCAATCACATCAGCACCTCAACCGCCCATAAATACCAATATACAGCCATCTGTTTGCCGGGCTAAACACGTACGAACGTCTCAAAAATTATCAGCTGTTATTTTCACCAAGCGCTTCATTAACGTATTCTTTTGAAACTTTGATAAAGCGCTCCAGGCGTTTGCCTATTTTTTCATAATCCCACTTAAATGAATTGAACAAACCAATTTCTTCTATATCAACCAATTTATCCTGCTCGCCAATCGTTTCAAGATAGTCGGTCAAACGGATGTTAAGATCTCTTTCACCATCACGTTTCACAACAAAAAATGGTTTCCCGTAAATAGTAGAAAAAACCAGACCGTGAAAGCTGTCTGTAAAAACATACGTTGCGTGTTTTATCAACCAAACCCACTCCTGAGGAGAACAGTCATTTATCCCGTAATCCCTCAATATTTCATTAGAGCCAGCGTTATCGCCGGGTATGAACACCGGTTCAATACCATTCTTTACGCAAAGTTCTTTAATTGATTTTTCTTTTTTGTCATTTCCCAATATATAAATTAAAGCATATTTTTTCTTTTTAAATTTTTCAATGTTTTCAACATCTTCCGAAACAACGTCCCAGTCTTCAGCCGTTAACAACAGGGCAGGATCGCACACATGTTTTACACCGCTGACACCAATACCGTCAAGAAGATTTACGCTTTTAGACTCTCTGACTGAAATCATTGCAAAATCAGACAAAAATTTCTTTATGGATTTTACATTTTCGTTGGGTATCGTGTTTTCGCCAAACGAAGCAGCATAGGCTATTTTTTTCGCATTGGGATTTTTAGGAGTAAATCCCAGGAATTTCGTCTTGTAAACAAATCCGCTTTCCTGGTACCACACGACATCAGAACCTACAAAGTAAAAATCAAACAGTGACTCTGAAAGATCTTTATAGCTGTATTCCTTATTTGAAATAGAAATATATTTTCTTACAAATTCATTAAACCTTTTAAGTCTTTTAACAACAGAAAAATCTTTTTTCCCCTTGTCTGTATCATTGTTACTGAAAATGCGGGCAACCTTTCTTTTGATATAATTAATACTAAAAATATCGGACAGCCTTTTCCTTGTCCGTTCCAAATTATATAACCATGATGTTACTTCGCGACCGGTCTTGTTTCTTAAAAGCAATGTTTCTACACTAAATTCCGGATGATTCTTCCTTAAATAATAATTCAATGCAAATGCCTGAATTCTATTACCGTAGTTCAAATTATTGAGGGTTAATTCTGTTATAATAGCGATTCTTTTCTTAGCTGCCGTTTCATGACATGATGCTGTTTGACTCACTTATATTATACCCCCTATCTAATTTTATTTTCTGCTAGAAATACTCCCGTACAATAAGGTCACCCAGATATATTTATTAATCAGGTTTACTGATTTTCTTTATGGTTGTCCCATTTGTTTATTATACTATAAATTATATAAACTTATCAAATATTAATAAGGAATTTACCAGGTTTTTAAGAAGTATTTAAATAAAAAAGCCTCTTACAGACAGAGATATTCCATCTCACATCTTTGTAAGAGGCTTAATTCTGATTACGTTTTATCCTTCCACCAGCGGCACCGTCAGACTGCCCGTAGGCATCAGCACAATTTTGTAGTCCTTGCCTACATATTTTTCTGCTGCGGCCAGGGCTTCTTCTACCGTGTCTACCGCACCGTCAAAGAGCATATCCTTCGCCATCTGGCGGTCCAGTGCAGTTACTAAGATGAAATGTGCTTTCTTGAACAGGCGGGTCACCGCATAGGCTTTGTTGGCCCCGATGACGAACCGGTTCTTTATTTCTTTTTCGATAGCATCCACGCTGCCCAGGCGTTTGCAGGTTTCTTCCAGTACAGCGCTGCCGCTGCCCTCCTCGCACTCTGCCAGCAGAATCACCACGCCGCCTTCACGGCAGGCCAGTACAGCATTGTCCATGGTCTTCTGCATCTGATACACGTTGATGTCTTTCGGGTAACCGCCGCAGGAGGCGATGACCACGTCCGCCTGCTGCGGGATCTTGACGCCGTACACCTGGTCCACAAACTTGCAGGCTTCTTTGTGGGCCGCGATGTAATCCCCGGCGAACATCCGCAGGAAGCGGTGCTCCGCGTCTAAGATGGCATTGAACAGGAACACGCTGGTGCCCCGTTTCTTCATGGCTTCCGCCCACAGGGCCACTCCTTCCATCTGGTCGTCGTAAACAGGGTTTCCGTCCATTTTGCCGATGCCGGACGCCGGATCCAGCATGAAGCTGTGGTTGTGGCGCACGGTCTCCATGGCGGCACAGCCCGGCAGCACGGCCTTGCGGCCGCCACCGTAACCGCTGAAATAATGGTGCACGATGGTGCCTGTCAGGATGATATGATCGCTGTGGCAGATGTGTTTGTTGATCAGTACCGGGGTGAACCGGCTGGTGGTGCCGAAGTATTCAAAGTCTTCCGGGATCTTGGCGTCGCTGTTGAACATTTTCAGACGGCCGGCCACGTCCGCGCCTACGCCTTCCACCATCTCTTCGTGGGTCATGAGGCGGTGGGTTCCCAGGCTGAACACAATCTGCATATTCTCGTCAGGGATACCCAGTTTGTTCAGTTCGTTCACCAGCACCGGCATAAAGTCGAAGCTGTTAGCAACACGGGTGGGGTCGTTGCAGATAAAGGTCACAGTCTGGCCCGGTTTGATAAGCTTATCGATGGGTTCCGTGCCGATAGGGTTATAAATAGCTTCCAGCACGCCTTTGGGAACGTCTTCCATCACCGGGGTCTCAGGCATGCGGATCTCTTTGATGATTTTGCTTTCATCCAGGGAAAAGGTCTTCGTGCCGCGTCCATAATGGAATGTGAACTTTTTCATACAACGCCTCCTTATCTAACATTCTTTTTATTCACAAAATACTCCTGAAGCGATTCTGGGTATTATGCCTGCACATCTGTCCTGCAAGCAGGTTAACTCAGCACCTTTTTAACCATCTTTTTTCTTTTATATTATATTATCAAAAAATGAATATAAAAGATAGTATGAAAGATACAAAAAATCCGTTACCGGCATTTTTTACCGGTAACGGATCATTGTTTATCCGGCCTTCTTGGCTGCTCTCTCGGCCTGGGCCTTCGCTTCCTGTGCGGCCATCATGTCTTTGGCCTTCATGAGGCGTACGGTGCTGGCGCGTTCGTTCTCCGCCAGCTTCATGGTGATGAACTTGATACTGGTCTGCATCTCGGGAATCATGACGTATTCCAGAGCATTGACCCGGCGGCGGGTCTTCTCGATCTCATCCGCCAACAGGTTGCACGTCTTTTCCACCTCTGCCAGCTCCAGCAGCTTGGGCAGCAGTTCGGAAAGCTCTACTACCGCGTTGTCCAGGGAACTGGACGTAAAGGTGAAGGCGTAGGGGATCTCCGTCGCCTCCTCCCCGCCGGTAAACGTAATGGTGGGAACGTCCACGCTCATCACGTTCTTCATGCCGATGTCGTACACAGCGGCGCGAGCCGGATAGAGCAGGGCCTCGCTGATCCGCAGGGCGCCCATCTGAGCCTTGGCCATGGCAAAGCGGGTGGACACGCCCTGCAGGGCCTTCTCCACCTCTAAGCGTAATGCGTGGTTGCGGCGGATGTGCAGCATGAACTGGCGGACCATTTCATCCCGTTTATCCTTCAGCAGCTTATGGCCGCGGACAGCGGTTACCAGGCGTTTTTTCAGCCTGGTAAGCTCCATTCGGGTCGGGTTAACTTGGGTTGCCATCGATTATTCCCCCTCGTTATCCTCTGTAGCAGCAGGAACATAGTATTTGTCCAGATATTCGTCACGGATACGTTTCAGCTCGCTGCGGGGCAGGATGCCCAGAAGCTTCCAGCCCAGGTCCAGGGTCTCGATGATGCTGCGGTTGGTTTCGTAGCCCTGGGAAACGTATTCTTTTTCAAATGCGTCGGCAAATTTTGCGTATAACTTATCTACCTTGGAAAGGGCCGCTTCGCCGAGGATGGTGGCCAGTTCTTTCGCCTGCTTGCCCTGGGCATAGGCGGCGAACAGCTGGTTCATGGTATCGGCATGATCTTCACGGGTCTTGCCCTTGCCTACGCCCTTATCTTTCAGACGGGACAGGGACGGCAGCACGTCGATAGGCGGTGTCAGGCCCTTGCGGTACAAATCGCGGGACAGGATGATCTGCCCTTCGGTGATGTAACCGGTCAGGTCAGGGATCGGGTGGGTCTTGTCATCTTCCGGCATGGACAGAATAGGGATCTGGGTAATGGAACCCTTCTTGCCTTTGATACGGCCTGCCCGTTCGTACATGGTCGCCAGGTCGGTGTACAGGTAACCGGGATAGCCGCGGCGTCCGGGCACTTCTTTACGGGCTGCGGAAACTTCACGGAGGGCATCGGCGTAGTTGGTGATATCGGTGATGATGACCAGCACGTGCATGCCCAGTTCGTAAGCCAGATACTCGGCAGCGGTAATGGCCATACGCGGGGTGGAAATACGTTCTACCGCTGGGTCGTTGGCCAGGTTGATGAACATAACGGCACGGGCCAAAGCGCCGGTGCGGTTGAAGTCTTCCATGAAGTAGTTGGCTTCTTCGAAGGTGATACCTACGGCAGCGAATACTACGGCGAACCCTTCGCCGGTCCCCAGTACCTTGGCCTGGCGGGCGATCTGCGCAGCCAGCTGGGCATGGGGCAGGCCGGAGCCGGAGAATACCGGCAGCTTCTGACCGCGAACCAGGGTGTTCAGTCCGTCGATGGCGCTGACGCCGGTCTGGATAAATTCCGCGGGATAGTCGCGGGCGGCCGGGTTCATAGGCTCTCCGTTGATGTCCCTGTACTCGTCGGGGATAATATCCGCGCCGCCGTCGATGGGACGGCCCATACCGTCAAAGACGCGGCCCAGCATGGCCGGGGACACGCCCAGGCGCACCCCGTGACCCAGGAAACGGGCCTTGGCATCGTCGATCTTCAGGCCCTGGGAGCTCTCAAAGAGCTGGACCAGCGCCTTATCGCCGTCGATGACCAGCACCTTGCCGCTGCGGACTTCGCCGTTGGCCTGCTGGATCTCCACCAGTTCGTCGTATTTGACGCCTTCCACCTGGTCAACCAGCATCAGCGGGCCGACGACCTCGCGAATTGTCTTGTAATCCTTACGCATCGAGCTCGCCTCCCTCTGTCAGCGCTGCAAAGGCAGCATCCAATTTTTTGGCGATTTCGCCAAATTTTACTTCACGTTCTTTTTCCGTAATGTATTTCATACGGCCGATTTCCTCACGGACCGGCATATCGATGAGCTTGTCCAGATGCACATGCTGCTCCAGGGCGGCCTCCGCCTTGTCATACCAGGTCAGGATGAGCTTCATCATGTCATGCTGCTTCTCCAGGGAAGTGTAGGTATCCACTTCGTGGAAGGAGTTCTGGTGCAGGAAGTCCTCGCGGATGGAGCGGGCACATTCCAGAGTGATCCTGTCCTTGAAGCTCAGGGCATCCACACCTACGAGACGCACGATTTCGTTCAGTTCCGCTTCCTCCTGGAGGATGTTCATCATCTTGTTGACCATACCGGCCCAGTCGGGAGATACGGAAGTGTTGTAGTAGTTCCGCAGGCGGTCGCTGTACAGGGAGTAACTCTGCAGCCAGTCGATAGCCGGGAAATGACGGGCATAGGCCAGGGCAGCCGACAGGCACCAGAATACCTTGACGATACGCAGGGTAGCCTGGGATACCGGTTCGGAAATATCGCCGCCGGGAGGGGATACGGCCCCGATAGCGGAAACCGCTCCGGTGCGGTCCTCGCTGCCGACGCACTTGACGATGCCGGCCCGTTCGTAGAATTCTGCCAGACGGGAGCTTAAGTAGGCGGGATAGCCTTCGTCGCCGGGCATTTCTTCCAGACGGGAGCTCATCTCACGCATGGCTTCGGCCCAGCGGGAGGTGGAGTCTGCCATGATAGCTACCTTGTAGCCCATGTCGCGGAAGTACTCCGCAATGGTAATACCTGTATAAATAGACGCTTCACGGGCGGCAACCGGCATGTCGGAGGTATTGGCAATCAGTACGGTACGCTTCATCAGGGGCAGTCCCGTACGGGGGTCGCTCAGTTCCGGGAATTCCATCAGTACGTCGGTCATCTCGTTGCCGCGTTCGCCGCAGCCTACGTAGATGATGATATCGGCGTCAGCCCACTTGGCCAGCTGGTGCTGGATAACGGTCTTGCCGCTGCCGAAAGGACCGGGTACGGCTGCTACACCGCCCTTGGCGATGGGGAACAGCGCGTCGACGACACGCTGGCCGGTAACCATGGGCTCCGTGGGAGGCAGTTTCTCTTTATAGGGACGGCTGCGGCGCACAGGCCAGGTCTGGAGCATCGGGTACTCCGTCACGTTTCCGTCTTTATCCTTGATCTTGTAAACAGGATCCAGTATGGTCGCTTCGCCGCTGTACACCCATTCCACGGTGCCTTCCTTCCGGGGCGGCAGCATGATCTTGTGCAGTACGGCCGGGGTCTCCTGGACCACGCCGATGATGTCGCCGCCCACTACATGGTCGCCGACGCTCACCTGGGGTTCAAACTTCCATTTCTTCTCGCGGTTCAGCTTGGGAACCTCTACGCCGCGGGAGATACGGTCGCCCGCCTTTTGGTACAGTACGTCCAGGGGACGCTGGATGCCGTCGAAGATACCCTCGATTAGCCCCGGGGCCAGCTCCACGGACAGCGGGGAACGGGTGGACTCCACCGGCTCGCCGGGTCCCAGGCCTGCTGTTTCTTCATATACCTGAATGGAGGCCATGTCGCCTCTCAGTTCGATTACCTCGCCGATCAGATGCTTCTCGCTGACACGGACCACGTCGTACAGTTCTACGTCACCCATGCCGCTGGCAACAATCAGCGGGCCTGATACTTTTACTATAGTTCCACTCATCGGCTACTTACCTACCCTTCCTTGAAAAGAATGTCTGCGCCCACAGCCTTCTCTACATTGCCCTTCAGCCTTTTCATGCCAAGCCCCTGACTTCCCTTGGCAGAGGGGATGGGGATAATGGCAGGAAATGTCGCAGTAGTGTAATAATCGATTGCCTCTGGTACCAGCTGGGCGGCTTCCTCGGTGATGTAGATCACCGCATACCCTTTATCCGCCAGCTTATGTATCCTTTTTTCTATCATGGGACCCTGTTCCTCGTAATACACATCCAGACCGATAGCCTTGAAGATCATTACGGAACTGGGGTCGCCAATCACCGCGATTTTTCTTTCCTTCATAGACATCCGCCTTTCTATGCGTACAGCTCAGGCAGCTCGTAGTCAAAGCCGCCCCGCTTGGCTCCGAAGATTACCCTGAGCGCCTTGGCTTCCGCCTCGCGTCCCATCAGGTAACCGATGATCGGACCCAGGGAAAACATGTCCCATTTCACACTGCGCAGAACATTCATCAGCGCCGTTTCCATCTTACGTTTCAGAACAGATGCATCGCCGGTAGTAACAAATTCTTCCACGCTCTGGGAAATAATCTTGCCGTTTTTGCCTCTGTTGAATATCGCTCCCAGCTGTTCCATCGGGGTATTCATCCCCTCCAGGAAAACGTTGAAATCAATTTCCCCGCCCTCCAGGAGCATCAGACGCAGCTTATCCACGTCCCAGTTAAGGAGCCTTGCCCTCACTACGCTGCGGGCGTTCTGGAAGTCCGCCTGCAGGGAGAAGTAGTCCCGGACGAAGCTGCGGTCGTTCTTCTTGTCCAGCACGCTCTTGATGTGACGGAACATGGCCCCGTCAATCTCGGCGCTGAACTTCAGGGGATCGATCCCGCGGGACAGCTCTGCCTCGATCCGGTTCATGGTATTGCGGTAGGCGGCCGGAAGGGGCTCGTAGTTGGCGCTGGCCACACACTCCTTCAGCTGTTCCAGGGGGAAGGAGCCGCCGTCGATCAGCACATCGGGAGCCTCCACACCCAGCAGTCGTGCCTTCAGCAGCGTCTTGAGATTGTGTCCGTCCACCTCCAGCAGGAAGAGGCTGGTAAGCTCAGGCGCGGGAGTGACCTCCCACACCACCTTCCTGGATATCTGCAGCTGCTCGCGGATCACATAGTCAATTTCCTCCGAAGCGATCTGTTCGGGGCTCAGGTTTCCGCCGTAGCCTGTCTCCAGAAGCAGCGCCAGCGATTCCTGGACGGAACCTGCCTCAAAGATACGCCTCAGCTTGGCCGCGTCCAGCATCTTCGTGGAAAGCTGGCTGATACGGCCCACCGCGTATTCGTAACTTGCCTGCGGCATGTTATTTCACCTCCGCGGCAAAGAGCATTTCCGCCACTTCCTTTTCGATCCGTGTGCGGACATCCCTCAATATTGTTGCAAAGGACCCGTCGAAATCACTTGTCTTGCCCTGCAGGAGTACGCCGCCTGCAAACTTGGCCGCCTCGTCGGACAGTGTCAGTCCGCCCTGCTTGCCTGCCTGGACCAAAGCTGCATTCAGTTTTGCCAGGAAGCCGCCTTCATACTTCGCCCTGTCTGCTGCCGGTACGCAGAGTTTTTCCGTGCCGGTCTCAGCGGACTTCACGACGATGGAGGTAATGAGCTGCTCCCACTTGTCCTCCGGCATCGCGGCTATGGTTTCTTCCGCCTTGGCAAAAGCCTTTTCCAGTACCTTGCGCTTACTGTCCAGGGAGTTCTTCCTGGCTTCCAGTTCGGCGATCAGGATCTGGCGGCGGGCTGCCTCATCGGCATCGGCCGCGGCCTGGGCCTTGATTTCTTCTATTTTCACCTTTGCAGCAGCTGTTATTTTTTCAGTAGAGGCAGCAGCCTTCTTTTTGGCGGCATCAACGATCTCAGCCGCTTCACGGGCGCCTTCCTCCTCTATCTTGAGAATAATCTTGTTTGCTGCCATCGGTTTTCCTCCTAGCTTAGAGCTTTACACCGTTAACCATGATGAAGGAGATGAGCAGGGAAAGAACTGCGTAGGTTTCAACCATGGCGGCCAGGATGATGCCCTTACCGGTTTCTTCCGGGCGCTTTGCGCACAGGTAAATGCCGGATGCGGCAACCTTGCCCTGGTAAATTCCGCTCATCAGTCCGCCGATAGCCATGGGCAGGCCGGCACAGAAGAGGGCGATGCCCTGGAATGTGGTCAGGTCCTTCACGTTGCCGTCAATTACGCCCAGGTTCAGGACGATGATGAAGGCGATGAGCAGGCCGTAAATGCCCTGGGTACCCGGCAGAGCCTGCAGTACGAGGACGTTACCGAACTTGTCCGGGTCCTCGGATACGACACCGGCGCCGGCCTGACCGGCAATACCTACACCCACAGCGCTTCCTACACCGGCAAAACCGGCGGCCACTGCCGCGCCTGCAAACGCAAGAGCTGTTCCTAAAGTAATCATTATTAACTGCCTCCTTTTAATTTCGTTTATATAAAATTTATTATTTGGTTACGTTCATGTACTTAGTCCGGATCGCCAGAGGAACAAACGCCTTGCCGCCGGCCTCATAAAACTTGCCGAAGAATTCGATGTACTGCAGACGGCTGCTGTGTACGAACGCGCCCAGTACATTGATGATGATGTTGAAGAGATGCCCTCCCAGGAGTACCAATACGGCTACGACGGTGCCCACCGGTCCCGCCGCTATGAGCATCTGGGCGATGGTGTTGATGACCATGGCGATAACGCCCGTGGCCAGGCCCAGCGCAAAAATCCTGGAATAGCTCAGCAGGTCGCTCATGTACCCGCTGATGTTATAGAGGGAAAGGAGCCCTCCCAAAAGCTTGCTTATGATGCCCTTCTTTTCGCGCCCGCCCGTCAGCACGATGATGGCGGCGCCGGCGATGGCCAGATACTTGCCCACAGGTCCCGGCATAAAGGCCATGCAGAAGAAACCCGCGAACATGATCAGCCAGCTGAACTCGTCACAGAAAGCCCCGAAAACGTCTCCGTCCCGGATTTGCATGTAGGCCTTAAGCAGCATGCCGCAGACCAGGTGCAGGACGCCCAGCCCGAAGCAGAGGGCCAGCATCTTCAACGGTTCCTTCATGGGTACGAAGAGCAGCGGATGCAGTTCCAGTCCGAACCAGCCTCCGAAGAGCGCTCCCCAGATGATTGTCGAGATGCTGCCAAAGAGGATGACCATGGCCAGCTTGCCGCCAAACCCCTGGGGTTTCACCAGCTTAAGGGCGATCATCAGGCCGATGGTAAGCACCAGGCCGTAGCCTGCGTCCGAGAGCATCATGCCGAAGAAGATAAAATGGAACGGCGCCATCAGGAAATCCGGGTCGATGCTGCCCGCCTGAGGCCTGGAATACAACTCGATTACGGATTCATAGGGTGAGATGAAGGAATTATTTTCCAGCTCCGTGGGCGGAATCTCTCCTTCCGCCGGGTCGTTGAATTCCAGCTGGTATGCCTCCGTCACACTCCGTATGGCCTTTTCAACCCGGGCTGTGCGGTCCTTCCGGACCCAGCCCTCCAGATAAAAGGTCTTTTCTGTCTCTACGCCGCCGTTGGCCAGGCGTTCCTCCTTGGCCGTCAGCTGGTCGTAATATAACTGAAGCTCAGCCTTGCTTTCGGCGATCTTCTTGGCCTCGGCCTCCAGCTCGTCGGCAAGTGAGTTCTTCATGCGGGCGGCCTCCGTGAGATCTGTGGCGATCTCCGAAGCCAGTCCCGTGCGCTTGGGAAAGACTACATCGGCAAATTCATGCGCTTTGAGGAAGTGCTTGAGCTGGGCTGCGTCATCCTTCAGGCAGAAGAGCAGCATGGCGCGTCCCTCCGGCGCTTCACGCAGCACGATGGGTTCCACCGCCAGCTCCTTGATATCCTCCAGGAACGCTTCCTTTTCCAGTTCCGGCAGGTACCCTGCAAAATAGACGCTGCTGTCCGTAGGAGCCAGCTGCTCCAGCGGAATATCCAGGTCCATCCACGGCTGTAAGGCGTCCACCTGGCTTGTCATGGTCGATGCCTCATTCCTGAGGGACATGATCTTGCCGGAGAGCGCCTCGATCTGGTCCGCCAGATCCGAGCCTTCCTGCGATTCGTGGAGGAAGGAGTCATAGGAAACCGGGAGACGGGAAGCGAACATGGAATCTTTTTTCCCGTGCAGGTCCACGAATTTCAAGGCGTCCTTTGCCTTGGCAATCCGGTCACCTACCTTGTCCGCCCCTTCCAGGGTCTGGGCCTTGTCCCCTTCCGAAATGAGCATGATGTTGCCGTCTTTCTGCAGCGCAAGTAAAATGGCGTCGCGGTCTTCCTTCAGCGCGAACAGCGTCGCCTTTTTCATTGCAATCAGCATACTAAACCACAACCCTTTCTACAATGTAAGCTACAGCATCGGAAAGCTTCTCCTCAGCAGTTACCGCTACTGCCCGGTCTGCTCTGGCCCGTTCTTCCACCAGCTCCTTGGCCTTTACCTTGGCGTCTGCTTCCGCCTTGGCAACGGCCTCCTTGGCATCAGCACGGGCAGCGGTTATCATGGCAGCGGCCTCGCGGTTGGCTGCCTCCTCCGCATCCCGCAGGAGATTGCGACTGGTCAGGGCAGCTTCTTTCTTGGCCTGCGCAGCAGCAGCCTCGGCCGCCTTGATGTCATCTAACATGGACATTCACATCTCACCACCTTTGTGATTTGTCGTTTATATTAAAAATTAACAGCTATTAATTTTCAAACCTGATTTATGTCCGGAAGGATGTTTCCGGGCAAATTGAACCTTATCAATAACACTTACTATTATAGCACGTTTTTATGTTCCTTGAAAACAAAAACATATAAAAAGAACAAATTTGCTGTAAAAATGTGAAATCTTCCCAAGACTGCAATTATACTTCCCTTTTGCCTGATTACAATCGGACCCGGTTACAGTGTTACCTGTTTAAATTCACAGGCCGCCGGATCCAGCATCCGTCCTGCCAAACGCCTGCCCAACGCAACATCCCCGGTAAAACAGATGGTGCAGCTGCCCCGCCCTTCTGTCCGGAGAAGCCCCCGCTGTTCCAAATCTGCTTTCGACAGCCGGGCCGTCGCCTCTGCCGGATCAATAATAGTGACACCCGGGCCAAAGTCTGCCGCCAGGGATTCCCTGACAAAAGGATAATGGGTACATCCCAAAATGACCGTATCCACTTCTTTTTCTTTCAGGATATCCACATATTCGCTGATAGCCGCTTCCAGTTCCGGACTGCCGAACTGGTTTCCTTCGATCAGCGGCACAAATTTCGTGCAGCCTACCCCGAAGACCTGCACAGCAGGATCCTCCGCCTGTATCTCTTTACGGTGCGCCCCGGTTCCCACCGTAAAATCCGTAGCCATCAGGCCCACGTTTTTGTTTTTGGTTGCTTCCAGGACCTCCTTCACAGCTTTGGACATCCCGATTACGGCAAAGGAATGGGAGCCCCGTATCACATCGGTTCCCAGCACCGTTATGGTATTGCAGGCTGCTACCAGCTGCTTGACACCGTTTTCTTCCATCCAGTCCGTCATCTGCGCCACAAACGCGGTTATCGTTTCCCTGCTGCGGGTACCGTAGGGCGCCCGGGCCGTATCCCCCAGATATAAAAACGTTTCATGAGGCATGGTCTTCTGTAACGCCCGCAATACACTCAGCCCGCCTACACCGGAATCGATAACACCGATCGGCCGGTTTTTCCTGTTTGTTTCCATGATTCTCTCCACTCCGCCTTGCGGTATGCTGCACCGCATTATCCGGAAAACATGCCGCCACAGCAGCATCCGGTACAGTAAATATCAGCCCATCGCCGTCAACCCGCCATCAACAGGAATGACAGCCCCAGTCATAAACGCATTGGCAGGAGAGGCCACACCGCAGATTACATGGGCAATTTCCGCCGGGGACGCAATGCGCCCCAAAGGATATCCTGCCGCAATCTCTTCTTTCGTATAACTGCCGCCGGCCGCTTCCACCTGCTTTGCAAGCATCGGGGTATCCACATCCCCCGGGCAGATGCAGTTGACCCGGATATCCGGCGCCAGGTCCAGCGCCAGTGCTCTGGTCAGCGCCACCACCGCGCCCTTGGAGGCGCAATAGACCGGACAGCCGTAGTTGCCGCCGATCCCTGCGTCGCTGGCAATGTTGATGACGCAGCAGTCCTGCTTCGGTCCGTCGCCTTGCGGCAACATATAGGGCTGGCAGGCCTGTGTCATGAATATGGTTCCTTTGACATTGACATCCATGATGCGGTTATAATCCGCTGCGGAAATATGTTCCAATCGCTGTTCCTGATACACACCGGCGCTGTTGACCAGGATGTCGATCCGGCCTTCCCCGTAATGGGCCGCGATAGCCGCCGCTAAACGGCAGCCGGCCTGCTTCGCCACATCCGCCCGGATATAACGCAGCCGCGCCAGGTCTTCACCGCTTGCAGGAAGTGTATTAATCCCACATGCAGGACGCAGTCCTTCCGCCACGCTGCAGGCGTCCTCTTCCCTGCCGGGGAAAACAATGGCGTCCGGATCCTTACAGCCCACGATCTCTGCCAGCGCTTTCATACCTCTGGTACTGTCCCTGCCAACGATGCATACGCTGGCCCCGTCCAGCCAGAAGGCACGGGCGGCAGCAAGCCCGATCCCGCTGGTACCGCCGGTAATCACGATTACTTTATGTTTGCATCCATACTCCATGTACAGACCTCTTATGCCATTTCCGCTTTTTCGTCTACAGTAAGCTCTTCCGGTTTAGGCAGTTCCAGTACAGCCGTTGTGCCCTTGCCATACTCGCTCAGCATACTTATCGCAATGACATGCCGTTCCGCTATTTCCCGGGCAATAGCCAGACCCAGACCGGTCCCGGATTTGTTCTGTTCTCCCCGGGTTTTATAAAACCTGTCAAAAATATGGAGCAGGTCTTCCCGTTTGATGCCGGGGCCGTGATCCGTAATGGTCAGCCTCCGGTTCGCCATCTTAACTTCTACCTTGCTGTTCTCCGGACTGAATTTCACCGCGTTATCCAGGAACACCATCAGCATCTGATTTAAACGGCCGGCATCACCGGTAATTTTATAAACCGGCACATCCATATCGCACTCTATCGTAATATTCTTTTTCCGGGCCAGGTGTTTCGCGCCGCGGACAGCGTTATGCACCACCTCGCAGAAATTCAGCGCTTTCTTTTCAATGGGGAAATCCACATTCTGCAGGCGGGACAGCTCCAACAGATCATTGATCAGCCGCTGCAGGAACAGGGTCTCGTCATACATCGTCTCATGATACCGCTCCACATCGGCAGGTTCTGTTACCACTTTGTCCCGCAGCGCTTCCAGGCTGCCCCGCAATACCGTTACCGGCGTACGCAGTTCATGGGAGATATTGGCAATGAATTCCTTCCGCATCTTTTCCATTTGTTTGGTTTCCCTGTCGGCATCTTCCAGACGTCCTGCCATGCTGTCCAGCGTGGCAGCCAGTTCGCCGATCTCATCATTCTGCTGCACATAGCTGCGGGCCGTATAATCGCCGGCCGCCAGCTTTTCCGCCGTGTCCTTCATTTTATTCAGCGGTTTGGTAAACTTCATGGACAGGTACCAGGCCACTGCCATGGCAATGAGCAGCGCCAGCACCAGGCAGCCGCCGAACACTTCCAGCGCTTCATAGAAGGAATGCCGCAGCCCGAACACCGGCACCCGCAGCATCAGGACCCCTTCCACGCCCCCGTTTTTGTCATAGATGGGAGCCGTGGCCAGGACCATCATCTCATTGATCCGCTTGTCATATTCTTCCCGCACGGAAGACTCGCCTTTGAAACCCTTATTGAACATGTCCCGGTATACCTGGGGCAGGTCCTTCACCGTAGTCGTCCCTTCAAACACCGGCGGGATATCCCGTCCCTGGGGACCTTTATGATGTTCCACACGGCCCCGGACATTCAGCGGCGCTTCTTTCATGTCGCCTTCCTTGATGTGGGTGCGCATGGCGATCTCACCGTTTTTGTTCGCTACCCAGACATCGTCTGCTGTTATGATATTCACGTAGGCGATGAGCCGGCGGGAGCGCAGCAGGCTGCCGGGGTTTATAGACTTACCGGACGTTTCCGCAGTTGCCTTCACGGCTGCGTCCTTTCCGGCAGGGGCCGAGCCCTGTACTGGTTTTCCTGATTCCTGCACAGCAGCGTTCCCAGCGGGCTTTCCTGCTGTTTCCGCATTTTTCGCAGCAGCGTCACTGGCGGTCTCTTCTCTTGTTTCCCGTACACGGGAGCGCTCCAGGTTATCCCCCATGATGGCCGCTACACTGGCAGCCCGGCGGGACAGGTCCCGTTGCTGGCGTTCAATAAAAGTTCCCCGGAAAAAGTGCCCGAAGGAAAAGGCCATGACAAACGCAAACACCAAGACGGCCAGCGCAAAATAGGCCGCCAACTTCGCAGCTATTTTACTCTTAAACATCCTTTTCTCCATTCCACCGGTCTGGTCCGGCAATACAAACAGCCATTATCTTACAACATGTACCCAGGTCCCGAATACGCACTGTTTCCTTATTCTCCCGCTTTTTCAAAACGGTAACCTACACCCCAGATGGTCTTTACCGCCCAGCCAGGATGCTCAAAGACATCCAGCTTGGCCCGCAGCCGTTTAATATGGGAATCCACGGTCCGGCTGTCCCCGAAGTAATCGTAGCCCCAAAGGCTGTCCAGCAGGTTATCCCGGGAAAAGACCTTTTTGGAATTGGAAGCCAGCAGCCAGAGCAGTTCCTTTTCCCGCTTGGTCAGCGGCACTTCCTTGCCGTCGATGGTCACCATGTAATTATCGATATCAATAACCAGGTTGGCAACCGTCAGTATACGGGCAGCCGCCTCTTCCTGATGGGGGATCCGGCGCAGGATCGCCCGGGCCCGGGCCATGACCTCCGCCGCGCTGAAAGGCTTCACAATGTAATCATCGGCGCCGATGTCCAGCCCCATGATCTTATCTGCGTCTTCACTCCGGGCCGTGATCATGATCACCGGCACCTGGGACATGGCGCGGATGGCCTTGCACACGGTGAACCCATCCTTCTTCGGCATCATCACATCCAGGAATACAATGGAAATCTCTTTATGA
>JAFZIG010000141.1 GCA_017554485.1 Acidaminococcaceae bacterium
AAGACCCTTTTAAGGGTGGCCAGTAGTCATACCACGACGGCTTGAACAAAGTGAAAGCCAGCGTCATTTAGGCGCTGGCCTGTGTTGGGCCCTTATAGGGCTAAGCGAACCACCCCTTGAAGGGGTGGAAGCGATTTTGTTTAGTAATAGTGTTTTTGGCCAAATTCCAGTCAAATGAGTACAAAAACCAAAAAATTGTTTACACGTATAGTATGACATAAATTTATATGATATAATTAACAACTAAATGATATTAGTTTTCATTAAACTAAAAAAGCAAAGTCAATTTCAACGGATAACTTAGGAAACCGGTTATGACAACTACGCTTTCTGCTACAACTGTGAAAAGAATAACAGCTTTCTGCCTGCGCCTGCTGTCGGTGCTGCTGGTTCTTTTGCCTTTGTCTTTTTATGCTTTGGAAACGGGAAGCGCTGAAGCAGGTCAAAAGACGGTGGTGCGGGTAGGCTGGTTTGATTCGCCCTACTATATGATGGACAGGTTTGGCAGACGGTCCGGTTATGCTTATGAATATCAGCAGAAGATCGCGCCTTATGCCGGCTGGACCTTTGAGTATGTGGAGGGAAGCTGGCCGGAGCTTATGGAAAAGCTGGAGCGGGGCGAGATCGACCTGATGAGCGACGTGTCCTATACCCGGGAGCGTTCCCGGTCCATGTTGTTTTCTGCCCTGCCCATGGGCGAGGAAGAGTATTACACTTTTATATCGGCCCGCAGCAATGCAATCCAGCCCGATGACTATGGCACGCTTAACGGGAAGATAGTTGGCGTGAACAAGGGAAGCATCCAGAAAGAGTATTTTATCGAGTGGGAAAAGCTGCATGGCATCACCGCGGAGATTGTTGAACTGACAGGATCGGAAAAGGAGAACCTGCAAAAACTGGAACAGGGCGGGATCGATGCATATGTAACGATAGACGCCTTTGGCGTCACAGGGAACTGTTTGCCGGTCAGCAGGGTCGGCTCTTCTTCGGTTTACTTTGTGGTCAGTAAAAGCCGACCCGATCTGAAGCGGGACCTGGATTCCGCCATGAGCCGGATCCAGAACGAGGACCGGAACTATACCCGCCGGCTGTTTGAAAAGTATGTTGAATCCGCCGGGGCCAATGCATATCTGTCTTCATCGGAACGGGACTGGCTGCAGAAGCAGGGCATGATCCGGGTAGGCTACCGGGACGATTACCTGCCGTTTTCCGCGCAAGATAAGCAAACCGGAAAACTGACCGGTGCCCTGAAGGATTATCTGGATCTTGCGTCAAACGCTGCCAAAAACGCCAGGGTTTATTTTAATCCGATGGCTTATCCCAGCGTGGAAGCGCTTATGACTGCTTTGCAGAACGGAGAGGTAGACTGCGTTTTCCCGGCCAGCCTCAGTGTGTATGACGCGGAAAATACCGGCGTTATACTGACCGATCCCATTATGCACACGGAAATGTTCGCGGTGGTACGGGCTGCCGACCGGAACAAGTTTGATCTCCGGGGCGCTCTGACTGCCGGTATGAGTATAGGCAATTTCAACCACGAGACCTTTGTGAAGGACCATTTTCCGGACTGGAATATCGCTTTCTTCAATAACACGGGGGAAGGACTGAAGGCTGTTGCCTCCGGGCAGGCGGATTGCTTCCTGATCAGCAATTACCGGATCAATAAGTTTGAAGATTTATTGGATAAATATAAGCTGACACCTTTCAATACAGGGGAGGATATGAGTTTTTCTTTCGCCCTGCGAAGAGATGAGAATACGCTTTTGTCCATCCTGAACAGTACAGGCCGGCTTGTGCCGGAAGCCTCGGTCAATGCGGCGCTGGCCTCCTATACGTACGAAGGGAAAAAAGCCAGCGTAGAAGATTTCCTGGCAGACCATCTGGCTGCAGTGATTGCTATCGCTGCCATTATCGCTGCCGTGATCCTGTTCCTGCTGTGGCGCAGCGAAAGGGCGAAAAAAGACGCGACGGAAAGTCAAGAGCTTATTTCCGCAGCAGAACGGGATAAACTATCCGGTCTATTTACAAGAAATTTCTTCAACGAATATGTGGGACGGCTCCATGGGAACCACCCGGACTGGAAAATGGATGCCATCGTCCTGAACGTCGAGCAGTTCCATTCTGTCAATGAGCTGAACGGCCGGGAATTCGGCGATAGCGTGCTGCGCACTCTGGGCAGGGAGATCAAATTATTCCTGAACGAGACCTGGGGGATTGCAGGCCGTATTGAGGCTGACCGCTTTGTTATTTATTGCAAACAGCCGGTAGATTACCAATCCTTGTTGAATCGTTTACAAAGCAGGCTGGACGGACTGTCCCGGAATGCCAGCGTCCAGCTGCGCATGGGTGTCATGCCATGGCAGGAGGGACTGGAACCGCGCCCGGCCTTTGAAAGGGCCTGGTCGGCCTGTAACCTGGTGCGGGGTAAAAAGACACACCTGATGGTCTACAATGAAGAAATACACAGTCATGAAAATTATAACCATCATTTGATCAACGACCTGCGCCGCGCCCTTGACGAACATGAATTCAAGGTGTACTACCAGCCGAAGTATCATATCCAAAACGAACCGCCCCGGCTTGCCAGCGCGGAGGCGCTGATACGGTGGCAGCATCCCGAAATGGGCATCATCCCGCCTTCCGACTTTATCTCTTTGTTTGAAGAGAGCGGTCATATCAGCGAAGTGGATAAATATGTCTGGGCAGAGACGGCCCGGCAGATCGGTGTCTGGAAGGAAAAGTACGGCGTGACGGTGCCGGTTTCCGTCAACCTGTCCCGGGTGGATGCTTTTGATCCGGATCTTGTGGATATCCTTGACAGACTGGTTGAAGAGAACGGTTTAGAACCAGGTTCCCTGAAGCTGGAAGTAACGGAATCTGCCTACACGGAAAACCCGGATCAACTGCTTGCGGTAATGGAGCAGCTCCGCCACAAAGGCTATGAGATTGAGATGGACGACTTTGGTTCCGGCTATTCTTCACTGGGGACGCTTTCTACCCTGCCAGTGGATATTTTAAAGATGGACAGATCCTTTGTAATGCATATCGATAAGAACGAAAAGGATCTGCGCCTGGTGGAACTGATCCTGGATATTGCCAAAAACCTGAAATTGCCGGTGATTGCTGAGGGCGTAGAAACGGAAAAACAGCTGACGCTTTTGAAAAATGCGGGCTGCGAGTATGTGCAGGGTTATTATTTTTCCCGCCCGGTACCGCCGGAAGAATTTGAAGGATTTATCACTCGCGAAAAAGGAGTTTGCCTGACTGATTCATAAAGATAATGAAAAAATCCGGTTTATCGGACTAGCAGTGTTGTGAGTTAAAACATTGACTGTAATTATTGTTAAACATTAATTAACCGGAACGATAGTCTCATGATATTTATAGCACACAAGTGCAGCTTGTAATTGCAGGCTGCACTGTTTTAATTTTCAATAGAACAAAATACGTCACAAAAAATTCACAAATTACACCTTGTAATTTATTCTGCGGTGTGGTATTATATGCACAAGATAAATAACAACATGTAACTTATTTACGAAATAAAAGTATTAATTCATCTGCGGCGTCTGCAGCATCTGGCAGACAGAAGGAGGAAAAGTCATGAAAAAAATATTGTGCTTTGTATTCGCAATCATTTGTCTGCTCGCCGTTGCCGGCTGCGGCGGAGGAACGAAAAAAGCGGAAGCCCCCGGGGAAAAGGTGCTGCGCGTAGGCACCAGCGCCAACTATCCGCCCTTTGCGTATTATCAGGAAGCATCCAAAGCGTATATCGGCTTTGATGTGGAACTGATGCAGGGACTGGCCCGGGAGATGGGTTACAACAGAGTGGAATTTGTGGATATGAAATTCAATAACCTGCTGTCTTCCCTGAAAGACAAACAGGTTGACGTGGTAATTTCCTGCCTGACGATTACGGATGAACGCAAACAGGTAGTTGATTTCACACAGCCCTATCTTGTCAGCACGAATGTGGCGGTGGGTCTTACCGATACGAAAATCCGCAGCGCAGGCGCCATGAAGGATAAGCGCATCGCAGCTGAGGCCGGCAGCATCCATGTAAAACAGGCCAAACAGTATTCCGGTACTGTCATTGAATGCGGTGGAGCGGAAGAAGCGTTAAAGATGGTCGTGGACAAAAAGGCTGACTTTGCCATCCTGGATAATTACACAGCCCGTTTCTATATTACCCATTTTTACAAAGGCAAGCTGAGCGTTATGGCAGAGCTGCAGAATGATACAGATACCCGTGTGGGCATTGCTGTTGCCAAAGGCAATACGGAGCTGGCGGACCGGCTGAACGAAAGCCTGCGGAAGTACCGTGAGGATGCAGCCTATTACCAAATGAAGAACATGTATTTCGGTAAACTGATGTAATTTTGTACATAAGCATGATATAATTATTTAAAAGTAATGAAAGAAGGCGGCGTTATGGGTTTTATCAGGGCGCGGGGAGAAGAACAGAAAAAGATCCGGATCCAGCAGATCGTAGATGCTGCGGCTTCCCTTTACGCGGAAATAGGCTATGATAAAGTCACGTTCTCGCAAATCGGCAGGAAACTGAGTTTTTCCCGCCTGAATCTGTACAATTACTACCACTGCAAGGAAGATATCTTCCTGACTCTTCTGTTACAGGATATTTGGAAGACGGTAGAAGATGCCAGGAACACCTTTTCCGGGGCGGTGACAGACCGGGACGCATTCTGCCTTGCCTGGGCGGAGCTGATGCTGCGCCACCAGCGGATGATGGCCCTGTTCAGCATTGCGAACACGGTGATACTGAAAGACGCTTCCTCAGAGATGCACAGGCGTTTCCGCCTGGAGATGAGCCAGACCTCTGACGAACTTGTCGCGCTGGTGCAGGAACTGTTTCCGAAATTTACCCGGGAACAGGCCTGGCTTTTTGTGGAATGCGAAAGCAGCTATGCCCTGACGCTGTATCCCGCAAGCGTTGAATATAAAAACAGGATGCACATAGAGGTTTTCCCGGATGTGGGCCGGGGAACCCGGGATTTCATTTCACAGTATGTAACCTTCCTGAAAGTTTTGCTTAAAGGATTGGAAAAATAAAAAGAAGGAACAAAGGAGGCGCTAATATGAACTTCAGTAAAAATTACAAATTAGAATATGATAATTCCTTTATGTTTTGGGGTTTTGTGTGGCTTGTGAAATAAAGTAAGAGCCTGAAACTTTGATTTCCTTACAAAACTCAAATCGCCCATCTGCGTGATGGGCTTTTTCTTTTGCGACTGTTTTGTTATAATCATATAAAATAAAAATTATATCAAGAAAAATTACTGGAATGAAACCTCTTAAACATCATAATCCAATTGAATACCATGATAACGCAGAGGACTCCGGCCTTCTGTTCAGCAAACACCAACTGATCCACCTGCTGTGGCCTCTTGTGGTGGAACAGCTGCTGTCCGTCCTGGTAGGCATGGTCGACGTGCTGATGGTAGCCTACGTGGGCGAGGCCACCGTGTCCGGCGTATCCCTTGTGGATTCGGTAAACATGCTGGTAATCCAGGTCCTGTTCGCGCTTACGGCCGGCGGTACGGTTGTCTGCGCCCAGTTCATCGGCAGTGGGAATTACAAATCGGCAAGCAAAAGCGGAGGCCAGCTGCTTTTCATTACAACATCCGTAATGCTCTGCATATCGGCAGCATTTCTGGTCAAAGGGGATTCCCTGTTGGCGGTAGTATTCGGGCGGGTTGACAGCAATGTTATGACAGACGCTGTCAAATATCTGGCCTATACCGCGGCATCCTTCCCCTTTCTGGCGGTCTACTACTCAGCGGCGGCTATCTTCCGGGCAGAGGGAAGCACTAAATTAGCCATGCTGGTATCTCTGGGGATGAATGTCCTTAATATTATAGGTAACGCAATCTGTATTTTCGGTCTCCACATGGGCGTGGAAGGCGTTGCCCTGCCAACGCTGATCGCGAGAATGGCGGCGGCGTTGTTTATGGTTTTCTGCCTCCAGCGTTTCGGGCAGCGTATCCGGATCGGCAGTCTTTCACAGCTGAAGCCGGATTCCGGCATCATCCGGAAGATTCTTGCCATAGGGATTCCTAACAGCGTGGAAAGCGGCCTTTTCAATTTCGGCAAAATTTTACTGCAAAGCCTGGTTTCTACCCTGGGGACCGCATCGATAGCAGCGTATGCGGTGGCGTCCAACCTGGCTACGTACCTGTATCTGCCGGGGAACGCCCTGGGAGCGGGCATGATCACCATAGTCGGCCAGTGTTACGGCGCCAAAAAACCGGAGCAGGCCCGCTATTATGCCCGGCAGCTGTTATATCTGAATTACGCGTTTCTGGCCGTGATCTGTGCCGTATTGATTGTTGGCCGAAGCTTTTGGGTCGGCTGCTATAACCTGTCCCCGGTGTCCGCTTCCCTTGCGGAAGGACTCATCCTGGCTCATGGTCTGGCCATGGTCATTTGGCCGGTGGCCTTCCTGCTGCCCTATTATTTCCGGGCTGTAGGCAAAGCAGCCTTTACCATGAAGGTTGCCGTCTTTGCCATGGCGGTATTCCGGGTGGGTCTGGCATACCTGTTTGTAGACATCCTGCATCAAAACGTGTTGTGGGTCTGGTATGCTATGTTTGTGGACTGGGTTTTCCGCATCATTGTGTTTGGTTATTATTTTCTCAAAAAAACAAAAATATCATAACAGGAAATCAAAAACCTCCGGCATATCTCTTACAGGGGAGAAAATGCCGGAGGTTATTGTTGTGCGCAAAATTAAATCCCCCGGTCTTATCCCTTATGCATCTGCCGGGCCTGTTGCAGGCCGGGGAGAGCGGGATGGCCGGGGGGTTGCCTGGCATGTATTTACTTTCTATTCTTCGTCATCGTCGTCCATGATCACCTGGCCGTAACCTACCAGGATCGTTCCTTTCGGCGCGGAGAGGGCGGGGCAGACATACAGGATGACGCCGGATTCTTCCGCGTAATACTCGGTGATGGTCTGGCCGAAGAGGTCTGTGGTGCGTCCCAGTACCTGGCCCTTCTGCACGAAGTCGCCGCTGTGGATATGGTGGAACCAGCAGCCCGTTTCCAGGGATTCCAGATAGATCATGTTGGTGATGTCCCGGGGGTAATAATGCCGGGGTTTCACCGGCAGCTCAAACATTTTCAGCTTGCGCAGGATATTGCGGACGTCGTCCTTGTAAGCTTCGATGTCCTCATGGAGGCAGAGGCCCGCGCCGCCGCGCTCTATCAGTATAGAAGGAAGGCCCGTGCTGGCCGCGTAGTTGTAGGCGCCTCCGGTAGCCAGGGAACGTACCATGTACTCTACGTCCACCACCTTTGCGATACGTTTGGAGGCTTTTTCCACTTCCGGCGTAGGCTGGCCCGGGTAATACACGTAGGGGTGCAGGCTTTCGTGGATATCGCCGCTGTGCATATCCACATAATAATCCGCAATGGTGAACAGGTTGCTGCTGATGAGGTAGGCTGTTTTATCTGCCAGGGTGCCCAGGGGCGTGCCGGGGAAGACACGGTTCAGGTTTTTGCCGTCTTCCGGGACGATGAATTCCCGCCGGGCCCAGAAGCCCTGGATGTTCACCGGGTGCAGGATGATCAGGCAGCCGCGGATGTGTTCCGGCTGTACGTCGCGTCCCAGCTCAATGGCTGCGGCAATGCCCGGGTATTCGCCCCCGTGGATGCCGGCGGTGATCAGCAGGGTGGGGCCGTCTTCGGTTCCATTGATGACCGTAAGGGGCATTTTCGTCATGGTATCGGGGATGGGCAGCATGGTGCGCAGCTTGGTTCCCCGTTTAACCTGCAATCCGCAAATTGTCATGTCCTGTGACATAGGTAGATCTCCTTTTCGTTTGATATCGTGAATCAGCGTTTCTTAAAATTACGGAGTTATTATAGCACACAAAATAAATCAATTACAAGATTAGAATAATTATTATTTTGCGCTTGTAAAGAATGAAATAGTTTGATATAGTAAGCGTAATGATAATTAGTATCAATAATCTTCAAAAGGCTACTGCAATATCAATATCAGTGTATCGCAAAGGAGCGAAGACGATGAAAAAACTGTATGCGGGAATGGCGGCTTCTGCGTTGCTGGCGGGAATGCTGGCTGTAGCGGGCTGCGGCGGAACGGAAAAGAAGGCCGAGGTAAAACCGGCGGCGACTAAACCGGCTACAGAACTGACGGTGTACACTTCCGTTTACAATGGCATGGTAAAGGAAATGGCCAAGCCGGTTGTGGAACAGCAACTGAAGGATGTAAAAGTCAACTGGCACACGGAAGGCAGCGAAAGCGTGAAAGCGAAGCTTCTTGGCGAGATGAAGAAAGGCAAGGCCGAGGCGGACCTGGTGATGATTTCGGATCCGGACTTTTATCTGCAGCTGAAGAAGGATGGCAAGCTGCTGAAATATAAGTCGCCGGAAGCAGCGGAACTTGCGATACCCGTGGATTCGGACGGCGCGTTCACACCCATCCGTATCAGCGCCATGGTGATTGCCGTAAACAACGATAAGATTAAGGAACCTCCCAGGAGCTGGAAAGATCTGCTTGACCCCAAATATAAGGGGAAAATCGCGATGCCGAATCCGAAGGTAGCGGCTACTGCGCTGGCAGCTGTAGCGGCGCTGAAGGATAAATACGGCTGGGAATACTGGCAGAAGCTGAAGGCCAACGGCGTGATTGTAAGTAAAACCATGGAAATGCGCGAGAAATTCGGACGTGGCGAGTATCCCATCACGATTACCATGGAAGAAGATGTACTGAAGCAGATTGCCCAGGGCGTGCGCGCTACCGTGGTCTATCCTGAGGAGGGAAGTGTGATTGTACCCGGCTATATTTGCATATTAAAGGACACGAAAAACCCTGAGGGCGCCAAAAAACTGGTGGACTGGTGGCTGAGCCGTGACGGGCAGCTGGCCATGAGCCTGGGCTATATGCATCCGGTCAAGTTCGGTATTAAGGAGCCTGCCGGCGCCCAGAGCCTGATTGACCTGCGGATCCATTCGCTGTCGGTGAACTGGGATAAGCTGGCGGTGGAAGAAAAGCAGGTAAAGGAAAAGTTTGCCGAGATCATGAAGTGATTCCGGCGGTTTTTTCCAAATGCTGCAGAATGGAGTTGGGCTGTAGTGCGTTTCGCACCGCAGCCCAAAACTGTAAATTAACAAGGAAGAAGGAAATGAAAACCTGTGGCTAAAACTCTTGATCTTACCAGCGGGTCCATCTCCCGCAAGCTGCTCTTATTCGCGCTGCCCCTGCTTGGGGCCAGCCTGATCCAGCAGCTGTATACTACTGTAGATATTCTCTTTGTCAGTAACTATTTAGGCGCAGAGGCTTCTGCTGCTGTGGGGGCCAGCGTACTGCTGAACTCAGCCCTCGTGAATCTGTTCACGGGCATCAGCATCGGCGCCGGCGTTGTCATTGCCCAGGCCTTTGGACGCAAGGAAGAGGTGCAGCTCAGCAAATCTATCCATACGTCCATGATGCTGGGGCTCATCGGCGGTGTGCTGCTGACCATAATCGGCGAGTTTTCCGGCGCTGCTTTTTTAAACGCGGTGAACACCCCGGCCAGCATTTTCCAAAACGCTTTGGACTATGTGGAGGTCTTCTTCCTGGGGCTGACCTTTATGCTGGTCTTCAATATGGCGGCCGGCGTCATGCGGGCCCTGGGCAATTCCCAGACGCCCATGCTGATCCAGCTGGTGTGCGGCATCATCCATATCGTGACGAATTACTTGTTTATCAAGTATATGGCTAACGGTATCTTAGCCGTCGCCTGGTCATCGGTTTTGTCCCAGGTGCTTTCGGCCATTATTGCCGTGTATTATCTGCTGAAAAGCGGGGTCATGAGCATCCCGAAGCTGGCGGTTGACGGCCCGCTGATGAAGGAGATCATCCGCATCGGTCTGCCTGCCGGTTTGCAGGGCGTGGTGGTGACCCTTTCCAATGTGTTTGTGCAGTACTTTATCAATGGGTTCGATGTTACGGCCATCGCGGCTTTCACCGCCTACTACCGCATCGAGCTGCTGTTCTACATGCCCCTGTGCGCCCTGGGCCAGGCCATGATGACCTTCACGGGACAGAATGTGGGGGCAGGGCTTTATGACCGGGTGAAGAGCGGGCTGCGCACCACGCTGATTTTCGGTGTGGGTTATTCCCTGGTACTTGCCGTTATACTGCTTTACTTTGGGCGGGAGACTTTTGGTATCTTCTACTCTGATCCGGCGGTCATCGATATGGGTGTCACCATCATCTGGATTGCGTTTCCCTTCTATTTCTTTTATGTGTTCCTGGAAACCTTCGCGGATACGCTGCGGGGCGCGGGCCTGTCGGACGTTCCCATGTACATTGTGCTCTTCAACCAGTGCCTGCTGCGCACGGTGATCCTGTTCGGGTTCATGCAGCTGGCCCATGACATCCGGCTGCTTGTGGCCGTCTATCCAATTACCTGGGGTACGGCGGGGGCTATGCTGTACTGGTATTACCGCAAGGGCACCTGGATTAAACAGCCTACGGTAAATCGGTCTGTCTGAAGAGGGATAACCAAAGAATAGAAAATTATTAAGAAAAAATCTTAATAAGTATTGCAAATATATTGACATCTTATTTTTGATATGATAGGATATTCATGTATAAAAACTCGCATTTGCGAAGTTCTGCAAGAGTGAAAGCTCCTTGTATAATCAAAGATACGGGCGTTTTACGCTGACGTATAAAGAAGGAGGGGACAGGTATACAGGTATCACGGTGGAGTTTCAGAGTGGAATTTCACTTTTTTATTTATAATCTAACTTGGAAAGGAAGGAACTCTATGAAAAAATTATCCAAAAAATCCGCAGCTTTACTGGTAGCAGGTCTTGTAACCTGCAGTCTGCTCGCAGGTTGCGGCGGCGGCGACAAAAAGCCTGAAGCAGGTAAAGACGCAAAAGCTGCTGCCAAGGTTCTGAACTTTGGCTGCCAGATGTATTCCGACGGCCTGATCGACCCGACCCTGCAGACCAACACGGCCTGGAACGTAAGCCGCTTTGGCGTAGGCCAGACCCTGTTCACCTTTGACGATAACGTAAAGCCGGTTCCGTGCCTGGCGGAATCCGCCACCCCCAGCGACGGCAACAAGACTTGGACCTTCAAACTGAAAAAGGGCATTAAGTTCAGCAACGGCGTAGAGATGACTGCTACCAAGGTTAAGGAATCCCTGGACTGGGTTCGTGAAAAAGGCGCTAAGGGTTCCACCAGACCGGATAAATTCCTGGATGCCAAGGCAGTCGTAACGGCTGACGATAAGGCCGGCACCATTACCATCAAATCTGAAAAAGCCTATGCCAATATGCCGGCCAACCTGGCTGACCCCGCCATGTGCATTTTGGACTATACGGGTTCCAAAAACACGAAAACCGGTATTATCGGCACCGGCCCCTATATGGTTAAGAGCTTCAAGGATCATGTAGGCTACGAAATGGTTGCCAATCCCCATTACTGGAACGGCAAGGCGCCGTTTGATACTGTCAACATCATGTTCATGGGCGATGCTTCCGCCAAAGCCAATGCGCTGCGCGCCGGCCAGATCGACCTGGCAGAAAATATCATGAACGTGGCGGACCTGAAGGCCCTGCAGGCGGATAAGAAATATACGGTTCAGGTTACCGCCGGTACCCGCTGCGGTTTCAGCTGGATGAACATGAAGGAAGGCCGTCCGCTGGCCAACAAGGCCCTGCGTCAGGCTATTCATAAGGCCATTGACTACAAGACCATCTGCAAGTCCAACACCATCGGCGGCCTGTACAGCCCGGGTGCAGCAGTTATTCCCAGTTCCATGGGATATGGCTTTGATACCCTGAAGAATGCCTATGAGTACGATCCGGAAGGCGCCAAGAAGATCCTGGACGAAGCCGGCATTAAAGATACCAATGGCGACGGCATCCGCGAACTCAACGGCCAGAACATCCAGCTGCGCTATGTTTCTTACGCGAACCGCCTGCTGAACGACTTCTCCGACGCCCACACCCAGTACCTGAAAGCGGTAGGCATCGGCGTGAAGAGCGAGTACGGCAGCTCTGACGACCAGTGGAATAAACTGGTTGCCGGCGAGTATGACCTGAACAACAACAACTGGAATACCATGATTGCCGGCGCCCCGACTGTTTACATGGGCAACTGGTACAGCAAGACCAAAGATAACTTCAGCCATTTCAAGAACGATGCTTACGATAAGGCCTATGAAGAACTGCAGACCACCATGGACCAGAAGCGTTATCATGACCTGATGGTTCAGCTGCAGCAGATCCTGATTGATGAATCGGCAGTTCTGGTAGACGGTTACTACAATGCCTGCATTATCTTCAACAATGAAAAGGTTGGCGAAGCCCACATGTATCCGCTGGATTACTACTGGATCACTGACAGGATTAAACCGGCTGCTAAAAAATAATAACATAATCCGCTTATAGGCGGCTGCAAAAGCAAACGCAAGGGATACGGTGCAAGCCGTATCCCTTTGTGAAATTTTTTCCGGATATCTGTAAAGATCCATCCGCCTATGACAAGGAGAGAAGTCAATGAATAAAAATGCCATCCTTTCCAGATTGCTGCAAATGGTCATCGTACTGATCGGCATCAGCTTTCTGACCTTTCTATTAACCTACCTGTCTCCCGGCGATCCCGCCCGGAACCTGTTTACCGCCAGCGGCATCATGCCCACGACGGAACAGATTGAAGAGGCCCGCAAAATGCTGGGCCTGGATAAGCCTTTCTTTACCCAGTATAAGGACTGGATCCTCAACTGCCTGCAAGGCAATTTCGGGGAATCTTTCATGCTGCATAAACCGGTTACGGAGCTGTTGCTGGATCGCCTGTGGCCCACGCTGAAGCTGACCATCGCTTCTGCGGTGCTCATGTTGTTGTTCTCCGTACCTCTTGGCGTGATTTCTGCCGTGAATCACAACAAACCCATTGATTATTTAGTACGTGCCATTACTTTCTTCGGCGTGTCCATCCCCAACTTCTGGCTGGGCCTGATGCTGATCCTGATTTTCTGCGTCAAGCTGGGGCTCCTGCCGGTAGTTTCTTCTGCCGGTGATTTTAAATCCCTGATCCTTCCGGCGGTGACGCTGGCCGTTGCCATGACGGCCAAGTACACCCGCCAGGTTCGTACGGCGGTGCTGGAAGAACTCCATTCCGATTATGTGATCGGCGCCCGGGCCCGGGGCGTTTCGGAAAGCAAGATCCTGTGGGGCAACGTGCTTCCCAACTCCCTGCTGCCGCTGATCACCATGCTGGGCCTGTCCATCGGCTCCTTGCTGGGCGGCACCAGCGTAGTCGAGATTATCTTCTCCTATCCGGGGCTGGGCAATCTGGCGGTAGCCGCCATTACGTCCGCTGATTATTTCCTGGTCCAGGGCTATGTGCTTTGGGTTTCCGTCATCTATATGGTGATCAACCTGATCGTAGATATCTCCTACAATTACATAGATCCCCGCATGCGGCTGAGGAGGTAGGCATATGGATAAGAAAAAGAATAAATTTCTGAGCAATAAGGGCTTTGTCCTCTTCGGTATATTAGCAGTCATCATTGTGCTTATCGCCATTTTTGCCCCGGTCCTGGCTCATGGCATCGATCCTACAGCCGGCAGTCTGGGGGATGCCATTATGCCCCCGGACGCGAAACATATTTTCGGTACGGATAAAATGGGCCGGGATATTTATGCCCGCGTCCTGTACGGCGCCCGCATCTCGTTAGCTTCTACCTTTGCGCTGGTTTTGGTTATCTTCATAATCGGTACGGCGCTGGGTGTGCTTTCCGGCTACTTCGGCGGCTGGGTGGACGCTGTGATCATGCGTATCGCCGATATGATGATCGCCTTCCCGGGCCTGGTGCTGGCCATTGCCGTCGCCGGTATGCTGGGCGCCAGCATGCGTAACGCGATTATCGCTATTGCGCTGGTGACCTGGCCTAAGTACGCGCGTATGGCACGGTCCCTGGTGCTGAAGGTTCGTCACACGGATTATGTGTATGCGGCCATCGTCACCGGTTCCAGTACCTGGCGCATGCTGTGGAAATATATGCTGCCTAACACCATTACCACGCTGGTCATTACGGCGGCGACGGATATCGGCAGTATGATGATGGAGCTGGCGGCGCTGTCCTTCCTGGGCTTTGGCGCACAGCCGCCGGCACCGGAATGGGGCTCCATGCTGAACGAGGGCCGCGACTTTATGCAGTCGGCGCCCTGGATGATGATTTATCCCGGTGCAGCTATCTTTATTACGGTCGTGATCTTCAATATGCTGGGCGATAATCTCCGGGATATTCTGGATCCGCGGGAAGAGTAAGGGGGGGGAATATCATGTCATTACTTGAAATCAAAAACGTGGATATTTCCTACGGCAAAAACCTTACGGTAAAAAACTGTAACCTGAACCTGGAAAAAGGAGAGATATGCAGTATCGTCGGCGAGTCCGGCAGCGGCAAGACTACCGTGATCCGTGCGGTCATGGGGCTGCTTCCCGGAGCAGGCAGGGTTTCTGCCGGCGACATTACTTACGACGGTACGGATTTATTAAAACTGACGCCCAAGCAGTGGCGTAAGCTGCGGGGTCACGACGTGTCCATGATTTTCCAGGACAGCGGCGCCATGATGAACCAGACCCGGCTGATCGGCGACAGCTATGTGGAATATATCCTCACCCACGAGGATATCTCCAAGCAGGATGCCTGGGCGAAGGGCATTGAAATGATCGAGCGGATGCGTCTGCCGGACGGCGACCGCATCATGCGTTCCTATCCGTTCCAGCTTTCCGGCGGCCAGCGCCAGCGCGTGGGCATTGCCATGGGCATGACCTACCAGCCCAAGCTGCTGCTTGCGGATGAACCGACTTCTGCTCTTGACGTTACGACACAGGCGCAGATTGTCCGTCAGTTTATGGAGCTGCGGGACGAATACGGCACCAGTATTATTATTGTAACCCATAACCTGGGCGTGGCTGCCTATATGGGCGATAAGATCGTAGTTATGAAGCGCGGCGAGGTCGTGGACCAGGGTGAACGGGAGTATATTCTCCATCAGTCTGACAACCCGTATACCAAGCTGCTGCTGGATGCGGTACCGACGTTGGGAGGTAGACGCTATGTTTGATGAAAAAGATCTGCTCATTGATGCGCGCCATGTGACGCGTCGTTTTCCGACTAACGACGGACGCATGCTCACCGCCTGTGATGATATCAATTTAAAGTTTTATAAAGGCAAGACCCTGGGCCTGGTGGGGGAGTCCGGCTGCGGCAAGAGTACATTTATGCGTTTCCTGGTATGGCTTGATACACCCACGGAAGGCGAGATTTTCTTCCACGGGAAGGACATCACCAAGATGAAGGGTAAGGAGCTGCACGAGAACCGCCAGCATATCCAGATGGTCTTCCAGGATCCGTCCACATCCTTTAATCCCAAGATGAAGATCAAGGAGATCGTCTGCGAACCGCTGCTGAACTTTAACCGCATCAGCCGCTCTGAAGTGGATGCCAAGGCGCGGGAACTGCTGGAACTGGTAGAACTTCCCGGCGATTTTGCAGACCGGTATCCTCATAACATGTCCGGCGGCCAGCGCCAGCGTGTGGCCATTGCCCGCGCCATTGCCCTGGAACCGGAGTTCATCGTTATGGACGAGGCCACCAGCGCCCTGGACGTTTCCGTACAGAAGACAGTCATCGAGCTCATCACCCGCCTGCAGCGTGAAAAGAACATTGCCATCGGGTTCATCTGCCATGATCTTGGTCTGATTGAATCCTTCGGGCATCAGGTGGCTGTCATGTACCTGGGCAATATTGTAGAGGTCATGCCGGGCGAAGGCCTTTCCGAAGTGTGTTGCCATCCCTATTCAAAGGCGTTGTTAAAATCTGTCTTTGACGTGAAGATGGACTTCACAAAGAAAATTGAGAATATCAAGGGCGAGCCGCCCAGTCCGCTGGACCTGCCGCCGGGATGTCCCTTCAGCAACCGCTGCCCGAACTGCTCGGATCGCTGCATGCAGGAAAAACCGAAACTGGTAGAGATTGCACCGGGCCATGAGGTGGCCTGCCATCTGTATTCAAAATAAGCATCCCCGTTTTTGGGGCAGGCTTTCACTGTAACTTAACACAGGCGCTGTACAATCAATGGCGCCTGTGTTTTTTAGAATAAGGGATAACTTAGAAGCCTCTTATCGCAGTATTAATTAGGGAAAAACACAGGGATCATAACAGGAACCGGAAAATGCTTTTGATTAAACGCAGAGATACTGTAATATTTGAAACATTTTCTAATAATAAATGTGAAACGAATGTGAATTAGAGGATAAAAACATATGAACACTTGCTCATATGTTATAATATAAACAACAAATACAAAACAACCTTATCCCGGAAGGGATATCAGGGCGGGGATTGTGAAGCTGTGAATAGGCGCAGTTCCTGAGCCCGGGGCTTAGGCGCAAGGAAAGGTGATTTACATTATGGCAAAAGAAATCAGAGACCTGGAAGAGATCCGCAGCAGTGCGGAAGACGCGGCTGTACGCACCTTTGCGAAAGGAAGCGGCAAAATGCAGCACGTGCATGACATTGAAGAAAACGCTGTGAACGGCATCGTGGAACAACATGTTCACGAGCACGACCACGAGCATGACCACGGCCATGTTCCGGCCCATTCCCACGGGGAAGGCGTAGCGCATGAGCATCTGCATGAACATGAGCATGAGCATGACCACGATCACGACCACGACCATGACCATGGACACGAGCATTCACATGAGCATGGTCATGAACACAGCCACGACCATGAGCATGACCACGGACACGACCACGACCATGACCACGGTCATGAGCATTCGCATGACCACGACCATGGCCATGACCACGGACATGAGCATGGACCCGGCTGCTGCGGCGACGAACCGCACGACCACAACGAGCATGAACTTGTACACCACAACGCGTCCTATACACATGAAGCGCATCTGGCCGGTCATCCGGACAACTGCGAATGTCCTTCCTGCAATTCCCATGAAGAGTATTGCGATTACTGCGGCGAAAGCCTGGCCCACTGCAAATGCCGTATGCCGGATGCCGACGACGTGAAGAGGGTCTACAGCCTGATCAATCTGGACTGTCCCATTTGCGCCGCAAAAATTGAGTATAAGATTAAATCCCTGCCGGGCGTATCCTACGCCGCAGTCAGCTACGTTACCAAACAGCTCCGGGTTTCCGCCAAGAACCCCGACGCCATGCTGCCGGTGTTCCAAGAAATCTGCCGTTCCTTCCTGTCCTATGTAACCGTAGTGCCCAGGGAAGAAGGCCCGGAGGAATCCAAAAAGTTCCGTACCTACAAAGTGGACGGCCTGGACTGCGCGGCCTGCTCCATTAAAGTGCAGGACGCCATCGCCGCCATTCCCGGCGTGAAAAATGCCACACTGGTCTACGAGACCGGGCAATTGCGTGTCACCGCCGATAATTATGACGATTTGTTGGCCAAAATGCAGACGGCTGCGGCCAAAGCCGAGGACGGCGTCACCATTACGGAACGGGTCCGCGCCGTGGCCCAGAAAAAATACCGTACCTATAAAGTGGATGGCCTGGATTGCGCAGCCTGCTCCGTAAAAGTGCAGGATGCCATCGCCGCGATTCCTATTGTAGATGAAGCGGTGCTGGTTTATGAAACCGGCCAGCTTCGGGTCAGCGCCCGCAGCTATGACGGCCTTCTGCCGCTGATGCAGGCGGCTGCCGACAAAGCGGAAGAGGGCGTGACCATTAGCGAAAAAGATCAGTTTGGCGCGGCAGCAAAATACCGTACCTACGATGTGCAGGGCCTGGACTGCGCGGCCTGCGCGACTAAAGTAGAGGACGCCATCAAAGCCATGCCGGAAGTGGAGGATGCGGTGCTGGTGTATGCTACCGGCCAGCTCCGGGTTACGGCCCGCAGCTACGACGGCCTCACTGCCAAGCTGCAGGCTGTCACCGATAAGGTGGAAGACGGCGTGACCATCGTGGAACGGGCGGACAACGCCCCGGTTCCGGAACGCAAAAAGGCAGAGAAGAAATCCTTCCTCAGCGAAAACGCCCGGGAACTGTTCGAACTGGTAGTAGGCGGCGCCATCTTCATTATTACGGAGTGGCTGGGCCTGGTACCGGAAGAATACCATATGTATTTCCTGGTGATCGCTTATATTATCCTGGGCTGGAAGATCGTCCTTACCGCCCTGAAGAACCTGACCAAAGGCGAATTCTTTGATGAAAACTTCCTGATGACCGTGGCCACCTTAGGCGCCTTTGCCATCCAGGCCTGGGAAGAAGCGGTAGGCGTTATCTTCTTCTACCGGGTGGGCGAATGGTTCCAAGACCGGGCTGCCGACCGGAGCCGCGACCAGATTATGGACGCGGTGGATATGCGTCCGGAAGTGGTCAACCTGCTTGTCGGCGACGACGTGAAGGTGATTCCCTCCGCGGAAGCCCGGGTGGGCGATATCCTGCTGGTGCGGGTTGGTGACCGTATTCCTCTGGACGGCGTGGTTATCGAAGGCGAAAGCCTGCTGGATACCTCCCCTGTTACCGGCGAACCGGTACCTGTACGTAAGACCTACGGCGACGAAGTGCTGTCCGGCTGCGTCAACACCTCCGGCATGTTGAAGATCCGTGTGGAGAAAGAACTGCAGGAATCCATGGTTACCAAGATCCTGGATTCTGTGGAAAACGCGGCGGCCAACAAGCCGTACATCGATAAATTCATCACCCGTTTCGCGCGGGTCTATACACCTATCGTAGTAGGGCTGGCCATCCTGGTAGCTGTTGTACCTTCCCTGATTACAGGCGACTGGCATAAATGGATCTACACCGCCCTGACCTTCCTGGTCATCAGCTGTCCCTGCGCCCTGGTGCTGAGCGTGCCCCTGTCCTTCTTCGCGGGCATCGGCGCCGGTTCCAAGCTGGGCATCTTGTTCAAGGGCGGCAACGCCATGGAAATGCTGAAAAACGTGGCAGCTGTGGTTATGGACAAGACCGGCACCGTCACCAAGGGCAACTTCGTGCTGCAGCAGGTGGTTGCAGCCGGCAGTGTAAACGAAGATGACATTCTCCGGGAAACTGCCGGGATGGAACAGGTTTCCACCCATCCTATTGCTGTGAGCATCGTCAATGCGGCAAAAGAAAAGAATCTGCCCCTGCAGCGTCCGGATCGGTTTGAAGAAATCGCCGGCGAAGGCCTGGTAGCTTATTACGGCAAAGACGTGCTGCTGGCCGGCAATACCCGTCTGATGAACCGTTACAAGATTGACTTCAGCGGTTATAAGGCTGCGGATTACGGCAGCGAAGTGCTGGTAGCAAAGAACGGAACCTATCTGGGCAGCATGCTGATCCGCGATACGTTGAAAGACGACGCGAAGCAGGCTGTGGCGGACATTACCAAACTGGGCCTGACGACGGTCATGCTTACCGGCGACGCCCGGAAAGAAGCGGAAGCCGTGGCGAAAGAAGCAGGCATCCAGGAAGTCCGTGCGGAGCTGCTGCCCCAGGATAAGCTGAATGAAATGAACAACCTGCGCAATAAATTCGGCGGCGTTATGTTCGTAGGCGACGGCATCAACGACGCGCCGGTTCTGGCGGGCGCCGATGTAGGTGCGGCCATGGGCAGCGGCGCGGACGCGGCTATCGAAGCAGCGGACGTGGTCTTCATGAACTCCGAGATGAGCGCGATCCCCAAAGCCATCGCTATCGCCAAAGCGGTCAACAGCGTAGCCTGGCAGAACGTGGCCTTTGCCCTGGTAGTAAAAGTCATCATCATGGTGGCCGGCCTCTTCGGTTATGCTTCCATGTGGGCCGCGGTATTCGCGGACACCGGCGTATCCGTGCTGTGCGTACTCAACGCCTGCCGCGTACTGTATAAGAAGTTCTGATTACTTTTTCCGTAACTGACGGTTACCGGCTGGAACAAAAACGCATGTAAGCGTTCTATAATTATGGAAACCAATAAAGCACACTCTCACGTTTCCTGAAATCAGAATGTCTGCGATACCTTGCAGACAGAAGGAGGTTGCTTTTATGAAAAAGATACTGAGCTTTGTATTAGCAGTAGTTTGTCTGCTGGCCTTTGCCGGCTGCGGGGGGCACGCGCCGAAAGCAGATGCGCCGGGCCATAAGGACGCCCATACGGAGAAGGTGCTGCGGGTAGGGACCGACGCGGATTATCCGCCCTTTGAGTATTATCAGGAAGCGTCCAAGGCGTTCATCGGCTTTGACATCGGGCTGATGCAGGGCCTGGCCACGGAGATGGGCTACAGCAAGGTGGAATTCGTGGACCTGGAATTCAATAACCTGCTGCCGTCCCTGAAAGACGGGCAGGTAGATGCGGTTATTTCCTGCATGAATATTACGGATGAACGCAGGAAGATGGCCGATTTCACAGAACCCTATCTGAAAAGTTATAACGTTGTGATCGCCGCTGCCGGTACGGAAGCCCGCAGCGCAGACGGCGTAAGGGGTAAACGTATCGCTGCAGAGATCGGCAGTATCCACGAGAAACAGGCTAAAAAGTATTCCGACGCAGTCATCGAAAGCGGCGGGGCGGAAGAAGCGATAAAGCTGATCCTGGCTAAAAAAGCTGACTTTGCCATCATGGATCATTTTACGGCCCGGTTTTATATGAATAATTTTTACAACGGCAAGCTGGCCATTGTAGCGGCCCTGCCCGGTGAAACGGATACCGATATCGCGATTGCCGTTGCCAAAGGCAATAAAGAACTGCTGGACAAGCTGAATGCGGCTCTGGGAAAATACCGGGAAGCTGCGGCTTTTTACCAGCTGCAGACGACCTACTTCGGTAAACTGAAATAAGTGCGTACAATTTCCAGTAATAGCAAAATCTGATGGTAAAGGAGCCTGTGTTATGAAAAAACTGAAAGCTGTTTGCGCCGTATCCCTCACGGGCCTGTTGCTGTTCTCTTTCAGCGGCTGCGGCGGCGAAAAAAAACAACCCGTTAAGCCTGGCGCCCAGAAGCTGACAATTTACTGGGGCGCGTTAGAGGATTACATGGCAGCGGATGTGGCCGCTTTTGAAAAGGAAACCGGAATCAAAGTGACGGCCGTGCGCATGTCCTCCGGCGAAACCCTCCAGCGCCTGAAAGCGGAAAAAGACGCGCCGAAAGCCTCCGTGTGGTTCGGCGGGCCTGCTGACGGACAGATTCAGGCCAAAGCGGACGGACTGCTGGAACCATACATCTCTCCCAACGCAGCCAAAATTCCCGACCGGTACAGGGACCGGGACGGATTCTGGACAGGGGTCTATGTAGGTTATCTGGGCTTTGCTTCCAACGGAAAGCTGCTTAAGGAAAAGAATCTGGAACCGCCCAAAAGCTGGAACGACCTGCTGAAGCCGGAATATCAGGGACAGGTCGTCATGCCCAACCCCAAAACTTCCGGTACCGGTTATACCCTGCTGTCTTCCATGGTCCAGCTGCGGGGCGAGGAAGACGCGCTGGAATATATGAAGAAGCTGGACAAGCAGATAAAGAACTACCAGAAGTCCGGTTCCGCGCCTGCAAAAATGGCAGGCCGGGGCGAATGCCTGGTGGGTATCTCTTTCCTGCATGACGCCATCAAATTCCGGGAAAACGGCATGAAAGACCTGGTCCTTACCTATCCTGCGGAAGGAACCGGGTATGAAGTTGGCGCGGTTTCGCTGATCAAGGGCGGTCCGGATCAGGATGCTGCCAAACGGTTCATCGACTGGTGCCTGACGGCCAAAGCGCAGGAAATCGGCCAGACCGTAGGCTCTTACCAGTTCCTGACCCATCCGGACGCCAAACCTCCCAAACAGGCAGACGAATTAAAAGGCACCCGGCTGATCAAATATAACTTCCTGTGGGCAGGCAGGCACCGCGACGAAGTGGTCGGCAATTGGGAAAAGGCTACCGGCAAATAAAAATACAGTTTCTTATAGCAACATCATGATATAGTAAAAACCCGCACTTACCCTGCGGGTTTTTATTTGTTGTTTAGTAGTATTTTCTCCAAACAAAAAACCCGCACGGTCCAGATGCGGGTTTTTTGTTTTATAGCTGTGTCAAAAAATGGGAAGGAGAAAGAGAAGGATGGGGGTTCAATTTGAATAAAACAAAATTAATTCTTATTAATTTTGCAATTTAATTATAATAATTACTAATAAGATTGTCAATAGTTATTTTAAAAAATTAAAATTATGCAAGATGCATTATGTTATTTATCTCAATAAACTGGCATACTATATGTTATAACTAAAAACAAATTGCATATTAACCTCCGTTATGATATATTAATTGTAGAATTAGTATTATTAATAATTGTTTCTATTAATGGGAATCGGGTGCAGGACTCATGCCTGACCAGGTTAACAGGGATTTACAGGCGGAAGGCCATGAATCCGGAACTGAAATAACAGATTCTGTTTAAAGGGGGAAGGGGATTGAGATGGAGAAGGGTCAGTTTGTGTATCTGGTAAAGGTGTATGACAGGGACGGCAGGCTGCTGCCCATGGTGACGGCTTTCGCGACCCGGGAAGGCGCGGAGGCCTATGTCCACACGTTTTTGCCCACGGGCAAGTATGAGCAGGGGGCGGCGGCCTGCAAGGCGGAAATCGTTAAAACAGCAGTCGGAGAGTAGAAGGGAACGCCACATGCATATATGTAAATGGATCGGCGTATCCCCAGAACAGGGAGGTAATTTTAAATGGAAGTAAACAGAGACGTAACTCGCAGGGATATCCTGTACGGCGTACTGAAACGGATGGATGAAGTCATCGACAGCATCAGCAACACGGTGAGCACCAAGGATTTCCTGGTGCGGGACATCATTTATGACCTGGACCGACTGGAAGAGGCCAAACTGGCTCTTGTGGCGGTGCTGGAAGACATGCAGCAGGAAGAGATCAAGAATTGATGAACCACTGCTGATTCGTCTGCCTACTAGCTGGCGGACGAATTCATTTAATCCGTGTTTCCTTATGCGGCCCCGCGTGATGAGTACCTTGTTTCAAACGGATTGTAACGGCAACGAAAGCACAACAGGAGACGTTTCATGTACAGGACACGTTCTGTTCCCAGCAAAAACAGAATATTTTACTGCTGCCTGCGCCTTGTTTTCGCGCTGCTGATCCTATTGCCGCTGTCTGTGTATGGGGCGGACCCGGGGCAGGCTGTTCCCGCCAAACCGGCCGGGTCGAAAAAGGTCGTCCGCGTCGGCTGGTTCGAATCTTCCTGGAACAGGACGGATCCCTATGGCGGACGGTCCGGCTATGCCTATGAATACCAGCAGAAGATCGCCGCCTATACCGGATGGAAATATGAATATGTGACCACAAGCTGGCCAAAGCTCCTGCAGATGCTGAAGGATGGCGAAATTGATCTCCTGAGCGATGTCTCCTATACGGAAGAACGGGCGAAGAGCATGCTGTATTCCGCCCTGCCTATGGGAGAAGAAGAATATTTAATCTATGTTTCAAACCGTAATAAATCCATCACCCTGGATGACTTTGCTTCCTTCAACGGAAAAAAGGCAGGCATCAATAAAGGCAGCGTGATGAAAGACCACTTTACGGCCTGGGCGGAGAAATACGGCATCAAGGCGGACATTGTGGAGATGACGGGCGGGGAAAAGGATTGGGTGCAACAGCTGAGCCGCGGCAACATTGACTTTTTTGTGGGAGCCAACATCATCAAGAAAGGAAGCAGCGCAGACAGGGCCATACCTCTTTGCAAGGTAGGCTCCTCTCCGTTTTTCTTTGGGGTGAACAAGAACCGTCCCGATCTGCTGAAGGAACTGGATGCCGCCATGAACCGGATCCAGGATGAAAACCGGTTTTATAACCAGCAGATGTATAGGAAGTATTTTTTCGGCAGCGATTTCGGCGCCTACTTTACCCCTTCCGAAAACGACTGGCTTACACGCCACGGAAAAATCCGG
>JAFZIG010000142.1 GCA_017554485.1 Acidaminococcaceae bacterium
CCTGAGCCAGGATCAAACTCTCCATAATATCCTTACAGAAAGCCGATTCGGCTCTTTGTTCTTGTTGCTTGGAATTTATTTGACTTCTTTTTGGGCCGTCCCCCTAAGGGACTGACCCGCACATTCATCTGGTTCGTTATTCAGTTCTCAAGGTTCCACATCGCCTGTCGACGGTTTTTACAGTTTACTACATCACAACGATGTTGTCAACTACTTTTTTGAGCTATTTCATAAGCTAATTTAAATCAAATGCCCGTCATCTGGCGGGTAAGTGTATTTTATCTCTTTTCCTCCAAAAAAGCAAGAGACTTTTCTTCGGTTTTACATAAATATTTTTCCCCTTGTGTTTCACTTTTAAAACCTACACAAACTCTTGTGTTTTTCTGTTTTTATTGTTACAATATAAAACATCCTGATTATCAAGACAAATTTATGACACAAATTTGTGGCAAATTATCTATAATAATGACAAATCATTATTAAAATGCTATAATATGACGTAATATGCTTTTGCATAATTCAAAATACACAGTCAAGAAAGATGAGGTAGACATGAAAAGCAGTTCTTCATTATTCAGGGGGAAGATTCTGATCACGTTTGCAGCTCTAATTACAGCAGCCATGCTGACAACTTCCTGCGGATATTCTATTTCCGATTCTGCCATGGAAGAAGGCCTGGTTCCTGATGCGGTTTCCCAATTCTATGATAATGAAAATAAAATAATTTATACCACCGCTTCTGCCGAGCACCGGCTTCCGGTAAAGATGGACAAGATTCCCAAGCATGTCCGGGCAGCTTTTGTTTCTATTGAAGACAACCGCTTCTATGAACACAGCGGCATTGACTACCGCGGTACCTTCCGCGCTTTTATCAGCAACCTCAAAGGTGAGGAAGTACAGGGCGGCAGCACCATCACCCAGCAGCTTGCGAAAAACGCCTTCCTTACACAGGAACGTACCATTTCCCGTAAAATCAAGGAGGCTTTCCTGGCCAGGCAGATGGAAAACAAATATACTAAAGATGAAATACTGAACATGTACCTGAACCAGATTTACTTTGGGGAAGGTTCTTACGGTGTAGAATCTGCCTCGCTCACGTATTTTGGAAAGCATGTACAGGACATTGACCTGGCAGAAGCAGCTACACTGGCTGCCATTCCCAAAAGCCCCAACTATTATGACCCCATGGAAAATCCCAAGGCTAATAAAGAACGCCGTGATATCGTCCTTGATCAGATGGTAAAATACGGGCATATCACACAAGCTGACGCAGCAAAAGCAAAAGCGGAAGAAGTCAAGATCCGTAAAGAAGATAACTCTGCCAAGAAGAAAGATCTGCGTTCTTACTTCTTCGATTACATCAGTCAGCAGATTATCGACAAATACGGCGCTGATATGCTTTATAAAGGCGGCCTGAAAATTTACACCACATTGGACAGCAGTATGCAGGCAAAAGCGGAACAAGCAATCCGCTATCTTCCCGATATCTGGACCGAAGACCCGGATCATCTGACACAACCGCAGGTAGGTTTGGTTGCTATCGACCCCACCAACGGTTTTATCAAAGCCATGATAGGCGGACGGGGCCAGGATAAATTCAACCGTGCCGTACTGGCACAGCGCCAGCCCGGTTCTTCATTTAAAGCCTTCGTGTACCTGACTGCTATGGATAACGGACTGAATGCAGCCACTATGGTAGATGACAAACCATTACGGATCGGCGGCTGGGCTCCCCAGAACGCCGGCGGCGGTTTTCACGGCACAGTGACCTTCCGCACGGCCCTTTCCCGTTCTTACAACATTCCTGCAATCCGTGTCGCATTACGGGTAGGCACCGACAAAGTCATGCGGATGGCTAAGGCCTGTGGAATCACTTCCCTAGTAGAAGACGGCCCATATAGTGACAATAATCCTGCCATGGCATTAGGAGGCCTGACCAAAGGCGTCAGCCCTCTGGAAATGGCTTCAGCCTATGGTACTATCGCCAACAACGGCGTTTACAATGCACCGGTTTCCATTACTAAAATCTTAGATCGCAACGGAAAAATCATCTTCGAACATAAACATGCGCCTAAGCAGGTCGTCAGCGCCAAGGCGGCCTACCAAACCACCGATATGCTGAAAGATGTACTGATCAGCGGCACTGCCGGCGGATCCGGTCTGGGTCGTCCTGCAGCTGGCAAGACCGGTACCACCGATTACTCAAAAGACGCCTGGTTCTGTGGTTATACACCTAACCTTTCCTGCGCTGTCTGGGTCGGTGACGACAGAAACCGCAGTATGGGCGCCATGTACGGTTCCGGCGCACCGCTAAGTATCTGGCATGACTTTATGACAAAAGCAATCGAGGAAGTCCCCTACGCAGACTTCGTACGTCCTGCCGGTGCAGTAACGCCTGTCGGCAAGGATATCGGCAACAAGGACGAAGATAAAGACAAGAATAAAGAAGAGGAAACCAAACTGCAGAACGATCCGCTGGCCAAACCGCCTAAGATTGTTAAACCCAAATCCAATAAAAAGGATAAATCGGTTATAAGCAATAAACCGGAAAAGAAAACAAATTCTACTGCTTCCAAACCGGCTCTAATCAAACCTGCTCCTGCTAAACCAACACCCGCGAAGCCCTCCCAGAAACCAAAAAAGTGATTCTGTCACAATTTTAATTTAATAATTCAGGACACGGTAAATAACGCACAAAGCCCGATGACGAAATGAACATTCTGTCACCGGGCTTCTTTTTTTCTCAATAAAATAATATCAAATATCAGCAAAAACTATCATTACATAAACTACAATTCCCTGGCAAAGGCCGAACCTCCGATAAACTCTTTCAAAATTGAATTATTAGGGATAGCTTCCTCATCCAGCGGCTCGATGAGATGCAACAGCCTGAGCAAACGGCAGGCGGTATAATACGCCGCCTTCTCTTCTTTCGGAACACTTTGTAACAGGGGTACTGCAAACTTACGCAGCACAGCCGGCTCGTAAATCAGGGATGTATTGAAGAAAATATCCGCATCTTCCTGACAGGGGAAGATATAGTTTTCTTCACCCCGCCGCACCGAAGGCCACATCTTAATGGTCTCCAGGGCGTCATGGGAACGGAACCGGGCATCCCGCACCATACGGCGCAGCATGCGCAGGTCTGTGGTATGGATGCGGTTATAGGCGTCCAGCGACATGGGCGTCAGGGCGCTGACAAAAATCTTCAGCTTGTTCTCGTCGGGAATAGATGTCGCTACCTTCGGATTCAGCGCATGGATGCCTTCAATAACGAAGATGCTGTTCTCCTGCATGCAGATCGTTTCGCCCCGATATTCCCTGTGCCCAGTTATAAAATTAAAATATGGAAGCTCTACCGTCTCCCCTTTGATCAACCTGTTGAGATGTTCATTAAACAAAGCTGTGTCAATGACTTCCACCCGTTCAAAATCATAGGTCCCGTCCGGATTCTTTGGCGTATCTTCCCGGTTCACATAATAGTTATCCATGGAAATGGGAATCGGATGCAGCCCGTTGACCTCCAGCTGCACACACAGCCGCTGGTTGGAAGAGGTCTTGCCGGAGGAAGAAGGCCCTGCTATAAGGATGAACTTTAACTTATCCCTGTGCGCTGTAATGTGGTCGGCAATGGCAACAAACTTTTTCTCCTGCAGTCCTTCTGCCATACGGATGATCTTGTCAGGCCGGCCTTCCCGTATAATGCGATTCAGTTTGGCAATGGTATTGCAGCCCACCATGGCAGACCAGTCTTCCGCGTCCTTATAGGCACGGTTGATCCGCCTGGCCGTATCCCAGGGGGGCAGAACCGTATGGTCTTCCAGTTCCGGATAATTAATGACGAACCCTTCTTCAAAGGGAATAATCTCAAAGGCAGAAAGATGCTCCGTGCCTGCCAGCAGCGGTTCAAAGAAAGGCGCCCGTACGCCGCACAGTTCATAAGCAAATAACCGTTCCGACTCCGGAGCCATGTTGATCATTCCCAACACGTCTTCACCCAGATAGGAATCCTGCTTTGCCCATGCCACAGCTTCCTCACGGCCTACCGGAACGATTTCAATAGGAAGCTTTGCCTCTATAATCTCCCGCATCCTTTCTTCCAGCACCTTCATCTGTCCGTGATCCAGCGGGTTTTTCGGCATGATACAGTACAGGGCGCTGCCCAGGGAATTACAGACTTCCATCTCCGTATCCGGGAACAGTTCCTTCATGGCCACGATGCATACAAAAGTAAGACTGCGGGTAAAAGCGCGCATGCCTTCCACAGAACGCAGAGGAATAAAATCCACGTCTCCTTCTTCCATAACAGGCTGCCGCAGGCTGTATTCCCGCCCGTTCAGGACAGCGACAGCCAGAGGCGAATCATATCTTTTCTCTACAGCTTTTCCTATCTCCGCAAATGTCGTTCCTTCCGCAACCTGTTTTACTGCTCCGTCCGGCAATGTGATCCGCAGCATAAAATACCTCCTGATAAAAAAGGCTGAAGTCATTCCTTCAGCCTTTTCAAATTACATTACATAACAAAGAACTCATAGTCCATAGTCACTGCCAGCTTCAAAACAAGGCAGACTGCTCATACAATTGCTTACACTTCCAAGCAGTTACAAAAAACCTGCTTGGATACTATTTGTTCTCCACTTCCTTCAGGGCATCGTTCAGTTTTGCAGCAATGCCCGGAATCTTCTGCAGCGGGATGGAGCAAAGCGCAATACGTACCCCGGCTGCCAACGGCACCAGGTAAATATGATCCTTGTGAAGGATATCGCACACCGCCTGTGAATTTGCGCAGGGAACCGACAAGAAGAAACCTGCAATATAAGGAATCATAGGCAGACCGCACTCTTTTGCTTCTTTCACAAACACATCGGCGCGGGCCTTAATCATCTTGTAATAATGGTCCCGTTCCGCCTCCACCGCTGTCAGCAGCGCTTCGTCACTGTAAATCTGTACCAGCGTACGCATAGCCGCGCGGTTGTTGTTGGACCAGGTGGCGCGACTGGTATACTGGTTAATGTCGAAGAATTCCTTCGCAGCCGCTTCACTGGAAGAAACGCATATCATGGCACCCAAGCGCTGGCCATACATAGTGAAGCCTTTTGACATACTGTACTGTACGATGGCCAGTACCCGCTCCGGCAGATTATCCAGCGCCTTGAATACTTCGCGCACCGCATTCTTCTCGCCCGCATAATCGATATATGCTGCATCCAGGAACAGGATGGCCTGTTTTCCTGTTCTTTCCGTTGCCTTTTTCAGCATGGCCACGACCTTGTCCATATCCTCTTTGGTCAGGCTGTAACCGGTAGGATTATGGGCCGGCGTGTTGATGATAACCATCACGCTGTTCTGGCAATCCAGCAACGCGTTTACTTTTGCTTCCAGAGCCGGCAGATTAAACGTGCCTGCATCCGTCAGCATTTTATAGGTGTCCAGTTTACGACCCATATCCAGGCACAGCACCTTATAGGCGCCCCAGTACCAGTCAGCCGTGATCACCGTATCACCGGCCTCGGTATAATTCCAGATCGCATGATGGATACCGCCGGTCCCGCCGGTAGTCGCTACCGCGCTGGTGAACCCCTTGGGACGGGATTTGCCAAAAGTCGCTACCTGTACCTTATCCAGGAAATCAGGAGTGCCGGCAATAGGCGCATAGGCAATAATCTCGTTGGTCGGCAGGTTACGGAACACCGTCTCCACCGTAGGCAGGCACACCAGTTTGGAATCGTCATCCAAAATGGCGCCGATGGTCCCGTTTGTTACATTTTCCGCACCGATAGCCGCAGCATCCGCCACTGCCAATGCGTTAGCTGCAAAAATAATGTCATTAGCGGCCTTTCCCTTCGCCTGGGGCGCCGCAAAGCTCGTATACATTTACATCGTCTCCTTATGAGTCCGCCAGGCCGGCAACAGCCTGTTAACTCATCCTTTTATCTGTTCCAGTAATGCTGCAACTTCTGCAAATCTCTTATTTTTCTTCAGTTGGGAAGAAAAATCGGTGCACCACGTTCACAGCTTTCTTCTCATCTTCTTTGGCGATGAGACAGGAAATTGTAATTTCAGAGGTGCTGATTACATCTAAATTGATATTTTCGCTGGCCAGGGCGCCGAACATACGGGCCGCCACGCCGGGATTCCCCAGCATGCCTGCGCCCACGATGGAAACTTTGGCCACATTGGCCTCCACATCCACCCGGGCAAAGCCCACTTTGTTCTTGATCTTATCCAATGCGCCTACGGTATCAGCCATATCGGTCTTGGTCACGGTAAAGACGATATCATTCTTTTCTTTCACATTGCTGGCGCTTTGTACGATCATGTCCACTGCAATATTCTCTTTTGCCAGCGCGTCAAAAATCTGGTAGGCAATCCCGGGCACATCCGGTACCCCGCGAACCGCAATCTTCGCTACATTGGAATCGCTTGCTACGCCACGGATAATAAACTTCTTCTCTTCCATCATCGTATACTCCCCTCTGATAATCGTACCTTCCACCCGGTTAAATGTAGAACGGACATGAATATCCGTCCCGGTCAGTTCGCCGTATTCCACAGCCCGGGGCTGCATGACGCCGGCGCCCAGACGGGCCAGTTCCAGCATCTCCCCGAAAGTGATCTCCTTCAGTTTGATTGCGTTTGGCACTACTCTGGGATCGGCCGTGTACACGCCGTCAACATCGGTATAAATCTCGCAGATATCCGCTTTCAGACCGGCCGCCACAGCCACCGCTGTAGTATCGCTGCCGCCACGGCCCAGGGTGGTAATGTCCCCTTCATCGGTAATGCCCTGAAAGCCCGCTACGATTACAATATTACCTTCTTCCAGCGCCTTCATTACCCGGTCGGCTTTTACTTCCAGAATGCCTGCCTTGGTGTGGCTCGCATTAGTACGGATCCCTGCCTGGAACCCGGTAAAGGAAATTGCCTTCTGACCCCGTTCCATAAACGCGCTGGCCAGCAGTGCGATGGAAATCTGTTCTCCGGTAGACAGCAGCATGTCCATTTCCCGCTTCGGCATATGGTCGGTGATACGTCCGGCCAGCGTCAAAAGATCATCCGTCGTGTCACCCATGGCGGAAACCACGATTACAATTTTGTCGTCAGGCTGTTTTTCAGCCAGCACACGATCCACCAGATGATAAATCTTCTCCGGCGTAGCCACACTGCTGCCGCCGAATTTTTTAACAACAAATGCCATAGATTGCCCCTCCTAAAACAAATATGCGTTTATAGCATTATTATGTATTATAGCACTATTCCTACTGTAAACTCAACCGTCAAACAGCAATATATTGTGTTTTTTTGCATAAGTTTAAAAAAGCAACGCAATAAATAGTATTAATTACAAAGAATTTCACCAAAGCAAAACAATACTATAGTCTGTGCTGTAGAATTATCCTACAGTATTACCTCACCGTTACCAACGTCACCCCGGCCCCGCCCATGGACAGATCTGCCAGGGCGATGGCTGCCACGCTGCGGTGTTCTTTGAGATAGGCATGCAGCCCCGCCCGCAGCGCCCCGGTCCCTTTTCCGTGGATGATGCGCACCTGGGAAATGCCCGCCAGTAGCGCGTCGTCGATAGCCCTGTCCACATAAGGAACCGCCTCGTCAGTAGTCATGCCCCGCACATCAACTTCCTGAGCCGCGCTTTCCGTCTTGGCGGCAAACATGGCGTGGGATGCACTACTTTTAAATTTAGAAAGCTTCGGCCTTTCCTGAAGCTTATCCTTCACCAACAGACACTGCGACAACGGCACCGTCATCTTCAATACGCCCACGGAAACCAGCGCGTCTTTCCCCTTCACTTCCAGAATCGTTCCATCCTTACGCAGGGATTTTACCAAAACCGTCATACCGGCCCGGGCATTATCCGCATTCAGGGGAGTTCCCTCCGGCAGCGGCTCGTCCAAAGCCAAATGCTTATCCAGCCGTTTCCTGGCCTCCTCTGCCTTTGCCTGCAGCGCTTTTACATCCATATCTGCTTTTAACGAGCGCAACTCCTTCAGCACCGCTTCCGCTTCCCGGCGGCTGCTACGGTATATTTCATCTGCCTGAAGACGGGCCCTGCGCAGCAGCTCATTTTTCTGTTTTTCAAAATCTTTTTTCTGCCAGGCCAGCTGGTTCCGCAGCTTCTCACTCTCGTAACGCAGCTCTTCCACTTCCCGGCTGCGGCTCTCGAAACGGCGGCGTTCCCCTTCCAGCCCCTGGAGCACATCTTCCATGTGAACATGCTCTTCCTTCAGCAGATTGCCGGCGTTTTGCACAATTTCCTCCGCCAGCCCCAGCCTGCGGCTGATGTTAAAGGCGTTGCTGCTGCCGGGCACGCCCATCAAAAGACGGTACGTGGGAAGCAGCGTATCCGGATTGAATTCCACGCTGGCATTTTCCATGCCTTCCCGGCCAAAAGCAAAGGTCTTCAGCTCGCTGTAATGGGTCGTCATCATGGTGAACACACCCTGTTTCGTCAGATGATCCAGAATAGACATGGCCAGGGCCGCGCCCTCGTTGGGATCCGTCCCGGCGCAGATTTCATCCACCAGCACCAGGTCCCGCTCCCGCACCTCCTGCAAAATGCTTACCAGATTCATCATATGGCCGGAAAATGTGGACAGGCTCTGCTCAATGCTCTGCTCATCCCCGATATCCGCATACACAGCACGGAATACCGGCAGTTTGGCATTCAAAGCCGGAATAAACATGCCCGTCTGGCTCATGAGGACAAAAAGGCCCACCGCTTTCAGTGCCACTGTTTTACCCCCCGTATTGGGGCCGGTGACCAGTAGCGTGTTAAACGTCTCCCCTAAATTCACATCCAGCGGCACTGCCGTTTCCGCAGGCAGCAACGGATGCCGTCCCTTTTCGATACGCAGTCCCCCGTTAGACACCAGCTGGGGCTGGCAGGCTTTTGTATCCAGCGCATACAACGCCTTGGCGTAGACTGCATCCACATCCGCCGCTATGGCAAGACAGCGCAAAAGCGTATCACTTTCCGCGCCAACAGCGCCGGAAAGCTGCCGCAGAATCCGTTCGATTTCTTCTTTTTCTTCCGCAATGTAACGTTTAATATTGTTATTCAGGTTCACCACGGACATGGGCTCAATAAACAGCGTAGCCCCGGTGCCGCTCTGGTCATGTACAATGCCGGGGAAGTTGGCCCGGTACTCCTGTTTAATGGGGATCACATACCGGTCCCCCCGCATGGTGACCAGCGCATCCTGAAAATATTTCTGGTTGTTGGGATCATGCAGAATCTTTTCCAGCTGCGACCGTACCTTGCTCTTCGCGCTTGCAATCCCAACGCGCAGTCCCGCCAGCTTCACGGAAGCCGAGTCCAGAATCTCCCCTTTTTCCGAAATGCTTTTTTCCAGCTGACGCACCAGCTTGGGAAACTCCGCCAGGTTTCTTCCGTATTCGGCCAGGTTCGGATGGTCGTCGCTTTCTGTCAGCAGGAACGCCTTCAGCGCCCCAAAAGCCTGCATACTGGATTTAATATTCATAAGCTCTTCCACGTCCAGCACGCCGCCGATGCGGCCCCGCTTCACGGCTTCGGAAATGTTGTACAGGCCCCCAAAAGGAAACCGCTTCCCTGCATTCAGCAGACGCAAGACCTCCGCCGTCTCCATGTGCATCCGCTTCACCGTTTCAAAATCCGAAGAGATGCCCAGGGCCAGCAGTTTTTCTTTGCCCAGCTCCGTAGCTGCTTTTTCCGCAGCCCGTTGTTTCACTTTGTCAAATTCCAGCGTTTTAATGGCAAAACGCCCCGAAATACGAGTATTCATAGGATCCCTCTGTTATTCTCCAAATTATTACGGTTTGTTCCTACCTTAATATTGATTATATCACATTTTTTGTGCAAACAAAGAATTACAGTCTTCCCCCAAAATGAATGTAAAAGAAGAACAAGGGAAAGACCACCAAAACGAAGACGACGGTTGTCAGCAAAAAGGATGCAATCGTCAGATCCACGTTGAGTTTGTAAAGCTGTGCCGTAATGACGGAGTTGATGGCTGCGGGCGTGGCCGCCATGATCAGCAGCGAGCCCAGCAGCACCTGGTCTGTAAACAAAAGCTTGAAACCTGCGTAAAAGATTACCGGTACGATGACAAACCGCAGCCACAGCATAGTGGTAACCTTGCGGTAATACTGCCCGGCCCTGGAAAAATCAATGAGATACCCTACCGGCAGCAGCGAAACCCAGGCAAGGATGTGGACCATATTATGAAACAACACGCCCAATACGGGAGGGCGCTGGATGCCGAACACCTGCAGCATTATGCCTGCCACCATGCCCAAAATTCCAATCTGGTTCCAGGTGATGAACATCTCCCGGAAGCTGAGCTGCAGCTTGGCTTTCCTTTCCGCCGCTTTATGCTTTTCGTAATAGTATTTCGCTATGGGGAAAGCCGCCGCCACCATCAGGATGTTCTGGGGCGCAGCCACCAGCTGTATATAGGCAAACCCCGTCTCACCGTACATGATAAAAGCGCAGAGGCCTCCGATAGTGCCGATATTGGAGAGCATGGCGGAAATCACATAGGCTCCCTTATCCAGATTATTGGTAAAGCTTCCCGCAAACAGCTTCGCCCCGATGACGCCGGGGATAGCAGTAATCAGCACACCGATCAGGGGCAGCCATAAAAGCTGTGCCGACAAGGGCAGCACCCAGAAGCTCATCAGCGTCAGCACCGTCACCATCACGATCACGTTGAAGCGGATCAGCCAGTCACAGAATTTCTGGGGCATGAGTGTATGAATTTTTAGATAGTACCCCGCCGCCAGAGGCAGCAGGATGTCAGTAAATACTAAAACGATACGTTCCCAGTCCATGTCATTGTGTCCTTTGCGTAGTTGATCTTAGCAGGATTGTTCTTGGATTTACTTCAGAAAAGCACATGCTTAACAGATAGTATACCATCAGCGGGAAAAATGCACAAATGCGGATAACGACCTTTGCCGCATTTTTTTATTTACTTGACGTGATTATGTCTGATGTGGTTACTCCCACTGTAATTCCCTAAACTTCATTATTTGTTCGCTTTATTTTTGCCGGCATATGTGTTATAATAAATGCGAACATTTGTTTCTAACGATTACACCGGAGGTTCACATTCATGACGGCAGCCGAGCAATACACTGAACTGATGCAGAAACTGAATACGGCACAGCGGAACGCAGTATGCGCCACGGAAGGCTATGTACGGGTCATCGCCGGGGCCGGTTCGGGCAAGACCCGGGCCCTGTCCCACCGTTTTGCTTTTCTGGTGAACGAGCTGGGCATTTTGCCGGGGAACATCCTTTGTGTTACCTTCACCAATAAATCCGCCAACGAGATGCGCCAGCGCATCCACAACCTTACCGGGGACAACGACACGGGCTACATCAACACCTTCCACGGTTTCTGCGTGTCCGTGCTGCAGGAAGACAGCTACGCCGTGGGCTATCCCAAAAGCTTTCTGGTACTGGACAATTCCGATATCGACGCCATGCTGCAGATTATTTACGAGGAACGGGGCCTGACCCTGCGGGACACGACCTTTGCCATGGCCCGGGACATGATCGAGATCCAGAAACTGTTCAAGAGGCCGGACTACTACAAGGACATGATCGCCCTGCCCCTGGAAGCCCTGAAGGAGAAGTACGACCAGGCGGCCAGGAGGGATGACATCATCTTTTACGGTTATCTCTACCAGGAAAAGAAATGCTTCGGCCTGGACTACAATGATCTGATCAAATTCACCCTTTATATCTTCAAAGAGCGGGAAGAGATTTGCCGGAAATGGCAGCAACGGCTGGAATACATCATGATCGACGAGTTTCAGGACATCGATGCCCTGCAGTATGAACTGATGGAAGCGCTGTGCGCCTGGCATAAGAATCTGTTTGTGGTCGGAGACCCGGACCAGACCATTTACACCTGGCGGGGGGCGGACAACCGTTTCCTAATGGACTTTGACCAAAAGTTCCCGGGAACCCATACCATCATGATGATGGAGAACTACCGTTCCACGCCGGAGATACTGGCAGCGGCCAACTCCCTCATCGAAAAGAACCAGTTCCGCATCCAAAAGGAACTGTTGCCCCAGCGTTCCGGCGACACGCCGGTGGTCTGCCACTTCGCCGATACCCAGGAAGCAGAAGCCAGATGGATGTGCAAAGAGATTCAACGCCTGCAGACAGAAGGCGTGAACTACGGGGACATCACCCTGCTATACCGGGCTCACTACGTGACCCGGGCCATCGAGCAGGTATTTTTGGAGGAGAAAATTCCTTACACCATTTACAGCGGCGTGCAGTTCTTCGACCGCATGGAAATCAAGGACGCTCTCAGTTACCTGCGGATGATCGCCTACAAGGACGACCTGTCCTTCCGCCGCATCGTCAACGCGCCCAAACGCAACATGGGGAAACGGCGGATCACCTTTCTGGAAGAATATGCGGCGCAGCACGGCTGCACCCTGTATCACGCCCTTACCGAAACCCTGGATGATCCCATCTTTAAAGGAACCAAAGCCCGCCAGTTTGTAACGCTGGTAGAGCGTTACGCCGCTGCTTATGAAGGCCGGCCAGTCTCGGAAGTACTGGCTTTCCTGCTCAACGAAAGCGGCTACGAGAAGATGCTGCGGACGGAAGGCTGCCAGGAACGGCTGGACAATGTGGCAGAGCTGAAGCAGTCCGTCTATGAATATGAAGCCACCTGCGGGGAAGAAGTTACCCTGCCGCACTATCTGGCCCACGTGGCCCTGTTCACCAACGCGGACAGCGCGGAAGCCAAAGGCAAGGTGAAGCTTATGACCGTCCACGCAGCCAAAGGACTGGAATTTCCCACAGTGTTCCTGTGCGGTATGAACGAAGGCATATTCCCTTCTCGGAAGGTGCGGACACTGGAGTCGATGGAAGAAGAGCGGCGGCTGGCCTTTGTGGCCATGACACGGGCCAAAGACAGGCTGTACCTTTCCCGGGGAGCAGGCCGGAACTTTGACGGTTCCCCCCAGTATCCTTCCCGTTTTATCTTGGACATCGATCAACGTCTGCTTCACTACACAGAAAAACCCCGGGAAGAGCTGATTAAAGAGGCCCGGGAGTATTTTGGGTTAAGCAAAAAGTACCTGCCGGAAAAGGAAAGCGACGTTGCCTTCCCCGTCGGGCAGCGGGTACGGCATGCTGTGTTCGGCGCCGGAACCGTCATTGACGTGGACAGGGACAAGGGGGCCCATATAGTACAGTTTGATAACATGGAGACACCCCGGACCATTTCCTTCCGGGCAAAGCTAGTAAAATTATGAGAACGATACTCCTATTACCGATTCAAGAAAAGCAGCCGGTCGCACATTATAAGCGACTTGCCATATTAAAACAGAATTGCCAGAATTAATACAAAACAAAAAGAGGCTTGAGATGTTTGATATGCGCCCTTTGGCATAACCTCTCAAAGCCTCTTTCTTTTTTTGTAATTCAATTTCTCAATTTTTATCGTAATTTCACAGGCAATTCTATTTTACAGCACGCCTCGGTAATAGTGTCCTCTCGTAGTTCCCGGCAGGTTTTCCACCGTTTCGTCCTCCAGCGTCAGGGTCTCCCTGTACTTTTTCACCAAGCTCCGAATCTGTTCCGGACTGTATGTTCTGCCGTCGATGCGCAGCCGATCGATACCCATGGCCTGTAATTCCTGCAAACCGCTCAGCACAGACAAGTCCTGAGAGTTCAGCACGTGCATGCGACAGAACTGATCCCCCGCCAGACGGAAGTTGGCGTCCTTCCGGTCATGGAGGTAGATTTCCTCTTTGCATCGGAACGTACAGGCACCTTTATCCAGATTGCCCAGAAAACTGCCGCCTGCGCAGTATTCGGACACCATCATCTCAATTGGGCCCTGCACCAAGCATTCCAGCGGCAGCGGGCTGACTTTAGCCAGATGAGCCAGCTGTCCCATATTCAATTCCACAGAAAGAGTCGCGCCCGCGGCTCCTGCTTCCTTCCAAAACTGCAGGTTCTGGGTATTATAGATGTTCAGGCTCATGTCCGCCCACAGAAGTGTTTTCAATGCCAGTTCTTTTGCCAGCTGCCAAACGCCGGAGTTATGTACATACAGCAAGTCAACATTACAGGCTTCCGTCTGCTGCAAAAACTTTCTGAAATGCGCGAGCTGTCCTTCTTTCACAATGCGGGGCGTGGCAAATGCGATATGCCGTCCTCCCTCTTTCGTCAGCTTTGCAGCTGTCTCATAATCGGCAAAGGTCACGTCCCTGCTGCTGTATCGGTCGCCGCCGAAGAGGATACAGTCCGCGCCGCCTTCCAGGGCTGCCTTCACTTTGTCAACAGTATCCACCCAGACTGTGAGGAAAGGTGTTGCCGTTGTATTTGTACGTGGGTTTCCTGCTTCTTTCCGAAATCTGCCGGTCGCGTTTCCGTTTGTTTCCTTAGTGTTCAAACTGCCTGTATTGGCATTACCGGAAACAACAATTTCTCTCTTTGCATCGGAATGTGTCTGTTCCAGTTCTGCGAGCCAGCGGCGCATGGTATTTTGGTTCTTCACCTTGGGCCGTGCAGGAGCAAAGGCTTCCAGCCTCGCTGCGTCCAACGCTTCACAAGCCTTGCGCCGGGCTTCGTTGATTTCACTCATGGGAACCATAAGACCGTCATCTATATCGGTTGTCAGAGTCTCCAGCGTGTATTCCGTCGTGCCCATGCGGTCAATCTGTTTACGTATTGCCGCTTCATCCAGCGCATGCTTCCGGGCCGGTTCCGCCACAAACTCCGTAACACCGCAGCCGGCATTGCCTTCCGGATCCGTCAATGTAACTTCCAACGGGCTTCCCATGTGTGCCGTAACCACGGCAGTGACAGGAATCCGCTTTTTATTCTTTTCACCGTAAAACTGTCCGGCATAAGCCATCAGTTCACTGTCAAGAGTCCGGAACACCCGATCGTTAAGCCGCACGCCTTTGGGAACGTCAATTTCCACCAGTGTACCTGCCACTGCGGTTTCCACTGCTTTGCCATTAACACGCATCGTGTTGACCGTTGTCCCCACGCGCCCCCCTACTTTCACCCAGAACTCCAGGCCATCCCCGGTGTGAAGATTCTTTTCCAATTTCACAACGGCTTTGGTATGATCCTGGTTCAGCTTCTGCACCCGGCCGATGAGCACGCCCCGGTTGTTGGGACGGCGGTCGCTCATCATCAGGCGGCCCTGGTGTTTTTCCAGATAGGCCGTGGTAAAGTCCCGGTTGAAAATCTGCTCAATATTGTCCAGATCCTTTTGGGGAACTTCGTAATGACCTGCCTTGTAGCTGTCCATGGCGCGGCGGTAAGCGTCCACCACCACCGCCACATATTCCGGCCGTTTCATGCGGCCTTCAATTTTATAGGACACGATTCCTGCTTCAATCATCCGGGGTAAAACCTGCAAAGTGTTCAGGTCTTTCGGGCTTAACAGATACTGCCCGGCATCTTTCCCCGCCAGCAGATCTTTCCCGTTTTTATCTACCAACGTATACGGCAGACGGCAGGGCTGGGCACAGCGTCCCCGGTTCCCGCTGCGGCCACCGATGAGACTGCTCATAAGGCACTGGCCGGAATAGCACACGCACAACGCGCCATGAATGAAGGCTTCAATCTCCAGCCCGGTAGCGCAGGCTTTGTCCAGATCGGAAAGGGACAATTCCCTGGCAGGCACCACCCGCACGATGCCGTGCTCCCCAGCAAACCTCACACCGGCAGAGTTGGTCACCGTCATCTGGGTGGAAGCATGCAGCGGCAAACCAGGTACGATTATCTGCGCCGCCCGGATGACGCCCATGTCCTGGACGATGATGCCGTCCACCCCCGCGTTATGGAGAAAAACCAGGTAATCTTCCAGTTCCGGCAGTTCTTTGTCGTCCACCAAGGTGTTCACCGTCACATACAGTCGCACATGATGCATATGACAAAAATACACTGCCTTTTCCATTTCCTCCCGGTCAAAGTTGCTGGCATAGGCCCGGGCCCCGAAGGCTTTCCCGCCTAAATAAACAGCATTCGCCCCGGCATTCACCGCAGCTTCCAACGCTTCCCATGTCCCCGCGGGGGCAAGCAGTTCTACATCATGTGGCATATTTGACTCCCCTATATTTAAGGAAACACTGATTAATTCGTCTGCACGCTGACCGGTGCTTTTTGATGTGCAAAACTATTTCACTACGATGGTTACATTACATTCCTTTATATTGCCCGCTTTTTCCCAGGGCCGCTGGTAGCCCAGCTTAAACTGGTACGTACCCGGTTCCTTCGCTGCAAAAAATTGGAATTCCGTACCTGGCGTACCTACCTGTTCCTTTTGGGAATTCGGAATCACAAAGGAACTGCCGATTTTGTTCAGACCGTTAGCCGGTCCGCCGGAAACCGTATGTACCCACTGATACCCTGTGCTGGGATTAGCGTTCAGCTTAAAAGCAAACAAGTCGCCTTTCTTCAATGTCAGAATTCTTCCGTGGCTGGTTTCCGTCAGCTTCCATACTGTCAGCAGACGGCCGATATCACCGATACGCGCCAGGGGCAGCAACTCTTGATAGGAAAACTTCTGTGCATAGGCAGCGCCTTTCTTATCACTGAGAGCAATCCCCTCTTCCGTAAACAATACGTTTTCCGCATGTTTCCCTAAAAGCTTTTCCCGATCTTCTCCGCCGAAGAAAAAATCATCCAGCGTAAAATCACGGCCGGTGGTCAAATCGATGTTGACCGCACGGAAATAACTGCGACCGCCGTTATTTCCCTTAAGCAGAATACTGACAAGGCTTGGTCGGTTCAGTGTCACTTCATAGGTCACCGTGCCCTGTTTTCCAACTTTGTCTGCTACATCCTCAGCCGCGCTGCGCAGCAAACTGTTAGCAGTACGCTGGAAAACTTCGTCGTTAGCGCCGTCGATGACAGGAACTTCCAAGGTAACCTGTTTGCCACTCTTCAATTCAGTCAGAACAGTGGTAGGCTGATCCGCAAAAACACTCTGGCAGAACAGCAGGGATACTGCCAGAAACGCTCCTATTATCTTATTCATGAGTCCTCCTATACCATAAAGGTCTCAAGATGTTAACTAACCTATTGGAACATTGTTTCACAAACGTCTTTCAAAAACTGTTTATTATTTTATAAACTTTACCGCAAATCCCGCAACACACTTTATGCAAGTTTTTCCGCAAAAGCAATGGCCTGATCCATACGTTCCAATGTCTTTGCTTTGCCTAACAGCACCATCACGTCGAACATACCCGGTGTAACAGTACGGCCGGACAGGGCCAGGCGGCTGGGCTGGATCACCTTGCCCAATGCCACGCCTTCTTCCTCCGCAATGGCATTGTACAGTTTTTCCAGATCCGCTTCATTAAACTCCGCCTCGGGCGCCGCTGCCACACGTTCCCGGCATTTTTTCAGCAGGGCAACGCCCTCTGCATTGAAGAACTTCTTCGCGCCCTTTTCATCAAAGGTATCAAAATCCTTAAAGAAATAGGTGGATGCATCCACAATCTCCTGCAGGGTTTTCACACGGACTCGCACTACTTCTACCAGATGGGTCAGGTACTTCTGGTTGGCTTCGTCCTGCAGCCACTCTTCCGTAACCAGGCCGTCCTTCACAAAGAACGGCTTCACATCGTTGACGATGCGTTCCAGCGGCAGGCTCTGCAGATACTGGCCGTTGATCCAGTACAGCTTCTTGATATCGTAAACCGCCCCTTTGTGGGACATCTTGTTCATATCGAACTGTTTCACCGTTTCTTCTTTGGTGATGATCTCCTGGTTGCCTTCCGGGGACCAGCCCAACAGGGTCAGGTAGTTCAGCAACGCTTCCGGCAGATAACCCAGGGCCTGGAATTCTTCCACAGACTGGGCGCCGTGCCGTTTGGACAGCTTGCTGCGGTCCGGGGCCAGGATCATGGACATGTGGCCGAACTCCGGCACCGGGAAACCCAGCGCTTCATACAAAAGAATCTGCTTCGGGGTGTTGGGGATGTGTTCCTCCGCCCGCAGCACATGGGTCATGCCCATCAGGTGGTCGTCGATGACCACGGCAAAGTTATAAGTCGGCGTGCCGTTGGTCTTGGCGATGACAAAATCATCAAACTGGGTCAGGTCGAAGTCCATACGGCCGTGGATCATATCCTTCACCCGCATGTTGCCTTTCATGGGAATCTTGAAACGGATGGAATGGGGCTCCCCCGCCGCGATCCTACGCTCCACTTCCTCTTTGGAAAGGTTGCGGCAGGTACGGGGATAACGGAAAGGCTGCTTCCGCTGCCGCTGGATCTCACGCTGGGCTTCCAGCTCTTCCGGCGTACAGAAGCAATAGTAGGCCTTGCCTTCATCCAGCAGTTGCTGAATATATTTCTGGTAAATCTCCGTCCGCTGAGACTGGAAGTAAGGCTCACTGGGGCCGCCCACTTCCGGGCCTTCGTCCCAGTCCAGGCCCAGCCATTTCATGCTGCGGATAATCTGTCCTACAGAGCCTGGCTGGAAACGGCTCGGGTCCGTATCTTCAATACGTAAAATCAGTTTGCCCCCCTGGCTCCTGGCAAACAGCCAGTTAAACAGACAGGTACGGGCGCCACCCACATGCAAATTGCCCGTGGGGCTGGGTGCAAAACGTACGCGAACTTCACTCATGGTAACTCTGTCTCCTCTGTCTTTTGCTGCAAATGTATTTTGAAATCTGTTTTGATTTTGATTATCTATTTGATCTGTCCTTCGATGACGCTCCAGGCAGCCTGCAGCGCTTCATCCATTTTTTCCGGGTCCTTGCCGCCGGCCTGGGCCATGTCCGGACGTCCGCCGCCGCCACCGCCGCAGAGTGCCGCTACTTCTTTCACGATCTTGCCGCAGTGGATGCCTTTGCCCACCGCGTCCTTATGAGCCATGGCCAAAATGCCGATCTTGCCGTTTTCAAATACGGAAGCCAGCACCACTACGCCGCCGGTCTTGTCCCGGAGCTGGTCCCCCATGGTACGCAGGGCGTTCACGTCGGATACGCTTACCTTCTGCACCAGCGCGTTGACGCCCTTCACATCTTTCATCTGGTCCGCCGCGTTGGAGGCTTCCGCTGCCGCCATCTTGCTTTCCAGGGCTTTCACCTTCTGGCAGGCATCTTTGGTTTCAGACAGCAGCACGTCCAGCCTTTCTTCCACGTCGGTAGTGCGGCAGTGGAGTTTAGCCGCCACGTTGCCGATGGTCTTTTCCAGCCCTTCCACATAAGCCATTGCGCCATAGCCGGTCACCGCTTCGATACGGCGCACCCCGGCGCCGGTGGAAGACTCGCTGACGATCTTGAACAGACCGATCTGTGCCGTGTTGGTCACATGCACGCCGCCGCACAGTTCCATAGAGAATTCCGGAACGGTGACCACACGGACTACAGCGCCGTATTTCTCACCGAACAGGGCCATGGCGCCCCGCTTCTTCGCTTCTTCAATAGGTACTTCCTCAAAGGTAACTGTTTTAGCAGCCAGGATCTGCTCATTCACCATTTTCTCAACCTTAGCCAGCTCTTCCGGGGTCACCGGAGAGAAATGGGAGAAGTCGAAATGGAGACGGTCCGGGCCTACATAACTGCCGGCCTGGTTTACATGGCTGCCCAGTACACTGCGCAGGGCTGCCTGCAGCAGATGGGTCGCCGTATGATTCCGGGCAATGTCAGACTTGCGGACGGTATCAACTTCAAAGGTAACTTCATCGCCTTCTGCGATGGTCCCCTCTTCCACCGTACCCGCCATGTATGTGACGCCGTCCGGCAGCTTCTTCGTCTTGGTAACCCGCATCACGCCCGCCGGGGCTTTGATGATGCCGATGTCACCCAACTGTCCGCCGCCTTCTGCATGGAACGCCGTCACGTCCAGGATCACCGCCGCGTCCTGTCCGTCGGAAACGGCCTCTACCGGCTGGGCGTCGGCTACCGGATAAATCTTCATTACTTTGCCTGCATGGGCGGCTTCATCTACTTTCAACTCAGCCGCGTTCAGGTCACGGTCATTGTACAATACCGGGCGTCCGGTCTTGTCGTCCCGGGCATCCCGTGCCATCTTGCGCTGCACTTCCAGGGCAGCGGCAAAGCCCTTTTCGTCCAGGGTCATGCCGTGCTCTTCCAGAATTTCCGCAGTCAACTCTTTGGGGAAGCCGAAGGTATCGGAGAGCTTGAAGGCAACGTCACCGTCCAGCTCTGTTTTGCCCGCTTCCTGCAATTTTGTAATTTCCACATCCAGCATGTCGCAGCCGCTCTTTAAGGTTTTCAGGAAGCTGCTTTCTTCCATGTGGATGACTTTCTTGATGTAATCCTGTTTCTCACGAATCTCCGGATAGTGATCGCCGTACATGCCCACTACTACATCTACGGCGCCGCCCAGGAATTCATGATCGATGCCCAGCAGCCGTCCGTGACGGACAGCCCGGCGCAGCACCCGGCGCAGGATGTAGCCCCGGCCCAGGTTGGAAGGCAGGATGCCGTCGCCGATCATAAAAGTCAGGCTCCGGGCATGGTCCGCAATCACCTTCAGGGAAACGTCGGTCTTCGGGGAAGCGTTGTAGGCCACGCCGCTGACCTGGCAGGCATATTCAATGATGGGGAAAATCAAATCCGTTTCAAAGTTGGAAGGCTTTCCCTGCAGCACAGAGGCAATACGCTCCAGACCGGCGCCTGTATCAATATTTTTGTGTTCCAGCGGCGTGTAGGTGCCGTCTTCGTTCTGGTTGAACTGGGTGAACACCAGGTTCCACAGTTCCAGGAAACGCCCGCAGTCGCAGTCCGGGCCGCAGTCCGGTTTGCCACATCCCCGTTCCGGGCCTAAGTCGATATGAATCTCCGAGCAGGGACCGCAGGGCCCGCTGCCGATCTCCCAGAAGTTGTCTTCCAGCCGGATGATGCGCTCATCGGGAATGCCCACGTCTTCGCGCCAGATTTTATAAGCTTCATCATCGGAGGTATGGATGGTGATGTACAGTTTATCTCCCGGTAGTTCCAGTTCCTTGGTCAGGAACTCCCAGCTCCAGGGAATGATTTCTTTCTTGAAGTAATCGCCGAAGGAAAAGTCCCCCAGCATTTCAAAATAGGTATGGTGACGGGCAGTACGGCCCACGTTTTCAATATCGCCGGTGCGCACACATTTCTGACAGGTGGTCACACGGGGAGAAGGCGGCTTCATCTTGCCGGTGAAGAAGGGCTTGAAGGGAGCCATGCCTGCCCCGATCAGCAGCAGCGTCGGATCGTCCTGGGGAATCAGGGACGCGCTGGGCAGCCGCAGATGCCCCCTCTCTTCAAAGAATCGTAAAAACCGTTCGCGGAGTTCATTGCCGCTCATGTACTTCATAATCGTTTTCTCTCCTTTTTATTATAGAAACAATATTCCATTTTATTAACAGTAATCATACTCTAAAATTATACGAAATATCGCGGATAATGTCAATTTCTACATTAATAAAAACAAACGCAACCGGTAAGGCGTCACAAAACCGTTCGTGTTTGCTTTCGCCTTACCGGTTGCAGTACAATTCATTGTCTTTCGTCTAATAGAATGACGCAATCGCTTCCTACGTTTTGCTTATGTCTGTTCCTTTCAGTTTCGCATTTGATTTATAGGCTTAGCCAGTTAATTCCTTTACTTACTCAGCTTTGCCTCGATGGCTGCCAGACGTTCCGCCAATTTCGCGTTTTCTTCTGCCAACGACTGAATCTTGGCATCCTGCTCGCTGATCTTTTCTTCCTGCGCCGCAATCTTGCGCGCCATGGCCGCCTTGCTGGTACTAAAGCCCTTGCCTTTATCCAGCGCAAAGCTGATGCCCGCGTTGATCATGTTCTCGCCGTTGCCCAAAGTGCCGCCCATGCTGAACATAATCCTGTCCGTAGGACGATAGAACATACCAATCGCCGCTGCGTGGGAATTCCGGTAGTTGCCGTAGCCCAGGCCCATTGTAAACTTGTCATCCGTGTCAAGAGGATGCAGCGCCGCCAGAGCTGCCGCCCCGGCGCTCACTTTGTTCACCTTGCTGTCCATCCGGTTGATGGCAGCGGCCGTATTCTGCGCCAATGCGTCCACCTGTCCCACAGTAACCGCATCAGTGGCTTCCGTGCCGGGAGCCACGTGTTTAATCTGTCGTTCGTTGCCGTCAGAACCGACGGATACCGCATTTTCTTCCGCTGTTGAACCGTTGCCCAGCACTACAGCATTATCGACGCTGGCATTCACGTTATGACCCATGACAAAGGTATTGGAACCGCTGATGTTGTTGCCGCTGCCAATTGCATAACTGTTGGCGCCGCTGACGGTATTGTCGTTGCCTAAAATGAAGCCTGCTGTACCAGATGCGGTAATATTGTTATTGTTACCAATCATATAGCTGTTATCAGCATCAAGCGTACCCGGATCGCCTATTGCGCCACTGTGAGCACCCCTTACCTGGTTACCAAAGCCGATGGCGATGGACTCAATGCCAGACGCTTCACTGCCCTGCCCCACGGCAATCTGTTTGCTTTCCGTCGCAAGCTTAACTTCTTTTCCGTCTTTGCCCTTGTTCAGGTAATCGTAAACCGTTTCGCCTTTCAGGAATCCTTCGCTGCCTGCTTCGCCCTGCTTGACGACCTCACCGTCCTCAGTCAGGGCGGCAGTCACGTCCTTCGTAGTGCCATCTTCCTCTTTTATGACCAGATTGCCGTCAATGATAGTAGTCTTGGCACCGGATGCGTCCTCCTGAACCGAAATGGAATTCTTCAGCGTCGCGATATCGTCCGTGTTCGTCTTCACCTGCGTATCCAGCGCATTCAGATTCCTGCCCACCGTTTCCGCTGCTTTCACATAGGAACCGTCTGCCGTTGTGCCGATGGCCTTTTTGTTGGCCGCAATGTTGTCCGCATTAGTTTTTACCTGGGTATCCAGCGCAGTGAGATTCTGAGAAACATTGTTGGTATCAGACTTCTTTATGTAATTCCCGTCAGTATCTATCGTGCCGACAGATGCCGTAGTACTTGACTGCAGCTCTTTGATGTTATCTGCGTTGGCCTTCACCTGGGTATCCAGCGCGGACAAATTCTGTGAAACATTGTTGGTATCAGACTTCTTGATGTAATTCCCGTCAGTTTCTATCGTGCCAATAGCTGCTGTTGTATTCGTCTTCAGAGTACCTATTGCAGTGTCTAATGCCAGAATGTTAGCATTAATGCTATTGGTTGAAGAACCGCTAATGGCATTGTAGGTGCCATCCGCGATCTTTGCACCCAACGCCGTATCTAATGCCGTCAGGTTCGCTGCTGCAGTGCTTGCGGTTTTTACATAATTCCCGTCAGCAACCGGACGCACTTCGCTGTACACCGTAGCGCCGGTCACAAAACCTGCGTTACTGCTTTCTACCTTGCCGACGGTAGTCAGAGGTGTCGTTACGTCAACACCATCTACCACAAAGGTTTTGCTGCTCAACTGCCCGCTTGCCGTAATGTCCTTGCCGCTGATGTTACCGGTCGCCGTAACAGCGCCGCCGGAAATGATAACTGTATTCTCTCCGCTGCCTAAGGTGACAGTCCCACTTGCAGTAAGGTCCGTTACGCCCGACAGTTCCCCGCTGCTCAGCGTCGCAATCCCGTCTGTCAGGGAACCGCCCTGTACCTGACCCGTTGCCGTCACACTCGTGAATGAAGGATTCTCATCCAGTTTCACAGTGATGGTGGAATTGCCCGACGTATCCTGTGAAATTTCTGTCGTAATATTGGATGATGAATACGTGTGCCCATCCTGCTTGGCGGAACCGATTACGCTCACCGTACTTCCTAAACTATTCGTTTTTGTGCCGCCGCTGTTACCCGCAAACTTAAGGCCGGTGTCCGTCAGCAAACCGGATACAGACGACACTGCACTCTTCAACTGGTCTTCCGTTGCCGCCTGCCCGCTGGTAATACTATCGGCATCCCATGTGGTATTGCTGAGGCCGGTAACTGTCTTAGCCGTACCACTGTCGCTGATGGTAACGCCGCCAACCTTCAGCGAATTGGCTGCGCCATCGATTGCAACGCCGCCTGCTGCGATCGTTTGATCAGTCCCGTTAATGGCAATACCTGTAGTTCCACCCGAAGGCACAACATTCAATACTCCTTCCATTACTGTAGTACCATCCGTTGCGGAAATGTTCTGGGTTTTGGTCTGTAGTGCTCCGATATCAGTGGCATTGGCATATACCTGAGTATCCAACGCTGTCAGGTTCGCTGCCACACTGCCCGTGTTCTTTGCATAATGTTGGCTGCCAAATCCGCTCATATCACCAATTGCCGTATCCAGCGCATTCAGATTCCTGCCCACCGATTCCGCTGCTTTAACATAGGAACCGTCTGCCGTTGTGCCGATAGCCTCTTTGTTCGCCGCAATGTCGTCCGCATTGGTCTTCACCTGGGTATCCAGCACAGTCAGATTCTGAGAAACATTATTGGTATCAGACTTCTTGATGTAATTCCCGTCTGTATCTATCGTGCCGACAGATACCGTAGTACTTGACTGCAGCTCTTTGATGTTATCCGCATTGCTCTTCACCTGGTCATCCAGCGCGGACAAATTTTGGGAAACATTGTTGGTTTTTAGAACATAAGTCCCGTCATCAGCCAGCGTACCAATAGCCTCTGTTGTATTCGTTTGCAGAGTACCAATTGCAGTGTCTAATGCCAGAATGTTAGCATTAATGCTATTGGTTGAAGAACCGCTAATGGCATTGTAGGTGCCATCCGCGATCTTTTCACCCAACGCCGTATCCAACGCTGTCAGGTTCGCTGCTGTAGTATTCGCCTTCTGTACATAGTTTCCATCAGACGGACGCACTTCGTTGTACACC
>JAFZIG010000143.1 GCA_017554485.1 Acidaminococcaceae bacterium
TAAAAACTGTTTGACGAAGTTATTGTCCGGTGCTAAACTACTTTTAAAATTAATATTGACCACAAAACCGTTGAGACGGAGATCAAGCCAATATAAGCGCTCACAGAGAGTCCGGGCAGCTGGGATCCGGATAGAAATGCTGGTTGGTAAATGGACCGTTGAGGGTGTGCTGAAATCGCAAGAGAGTATTGCACAACGTTTCGTCCGCGTTAGGGAAGGAGGATGTGTTGGCATCCGCAGAGGGCACGGCGCAAGCCGTGAATCAAGGTGGTACCGCAGGTTTGTTAATACTATGACCTGTCCTTGCTGAATGCAGGGACAGGTTTTTTGTTGGGAAATCTTACAAAACGCGGTGCCAGGTTGTGCTGAAGTATTAAATAGTTAAATAATAAAACATATTGAGGGGGATTTAACAATGATTAAAGAAGCTATCGTCAAAATTGTAAGCAAAGAGGATCTGACCTACGAAGAAGCTTACACTGTCATGAATGAAATCATGAGCGGGGAGACTACGGCTACACAGAACGCTGCGTTCCTGGCAGCTCTTTCTACGAAGAGCGCCAAGGCGGAAACCACGGATGAAATCGCCGGGTGTGCGGCGGCGATGCGGGATCATGCTACCAAAGTGGATACGGGCATGGACATTTTTGAAATTGTGGGCACCGGCGGTGACAACGCCCAGAGTTTTAATATTTCAACGACTTCGGCGCTGGTTGCGGCGGCGGGCGGCATGAAGGTTGCCAAACACGGGAACCGGGCTGCTTCTTCCCTGTGCGGGACAGCGGACTGCCTGGAGGCGCTGGGGGTGAACATCAACCAGAGCCCAGCAAGGTGTGTGGAACTGTTACAGGAAGTGGGCATGTGCTTCTTCTTCGCGCAGAAATATCACACTTCCATGAAGTATGTGGGCCCCATCCGCAAGGAGCTGGGTTTCCGCACCGTGTTTAACATTTTGGGACCCCTGACTAATCCGGCTTCCCCCTCCATGCAGCTGCTGGGTGTTTACGATGGCTATCTGGCGGAACCCCTGGCACAGGTGCTGACCACTCTCGGCGTGAAGAGAGGCATGGTGGTCTACGGGCAGGACAAGCTGGATGAGATTTCCCTCAGCTCGCCTACTACCATTTGCGAGATCAAGGACGGCTGGTATAAAACCTATACAATCACCCCGGAAGAGTTTGGCTTTGCACGCTGCAAAAAGGAAGACCTGAAGGGCGGCACACCGGCAGAAAACGCGCAGATCACTATGGACATACTGAAAGGCGCGAAAGGGCATAAGCGCAACGCGGTGCTGATGAACGCCGGGGCGGCGCTCTACATCGGCGGCAAGGCGAAGAGTATGAAAGAAGGCATCGCCCTGGCGGCGGAGCTGATCGATTCCGGCAAGGCGCTGGCCACCCTGCAGAAGCTGATCGAGGTCAGCAACCGGCCGGAATGAGCCGGTGCAGCGATTTTAGAAATGTTGCAAGAGATTGCAACGGAACAGAGAGCTCGTTTTTCGTAATCAAAAATGCTTAGCCATGTTGCCTTGCATAACATAATGGCTGTTTAGAAAAGGTTGTTGAAACATCGTGATCTTGGATACACTGGCGGCAGCGGCCAAAGCGCGGGTTGCCAAACTGGAAAAACAGAAAAGCCTGACGGCGGTGCGGGAAGAGGCCGAGGAAATTTACAAAAAGGAAATTACACAGGCTGTTGCAGAAAATAATAACATAGCGTGTCCCAAAATGGCAGGCGTGATTTCCGGGGAAATAAGGAAAGACGCGGTGCTTTCCGGGAAACCGGAGTCAAAAAAAGTTAGAGAAAGAGTAAGCTTTGCGGCAAATCTGCAACGCCTGAGTCTGAACTTTATCTGTGAATGTAAGAAGGCTTCTCCCTCCAAAGGGCTGATTTCACCGGAGTTCCCCTATCTGGAAATCGCGAAAGCCTATGAAACGGGCGGCGCAGCTGCCATTTCCTGCCTGACGGAGCCGGAGTACTTTCTGGGATCGGATGACTATCTGAAGGATATCGCGTCGCAGGTAGACCTGCCGATACTCCGGAAGGACTTCACGGTAAGCCCGTACCAGATTTATGAAGCGAAAACCCTGGGAGCCAGTGCAGTACTGCTGATTTGCGCAATCTTGTCCCATGTTCAGCTACAGGAATTCCGGCTGGCGGCGGAAAGCGTGGGACTGGACGCCCTGGTGGAGACTCACGATGCCGAAGAAGTTGCAACGGCGCTGCAAAGCGGGGCAAAGATCATCGGCATCAACAACCGAAACCTGAAGGATTTTACAGTGGACATCAATACCTGCCTGCAGTTGCGGGCAGAGATCCCGGCAGACCGCATCTGTATCGCGGAAAGCGGGATCAGGGATGCAGAAGATATACGCAGACTGAAAGCGGCACGATTTAACGGCGTACTGATCGGCGAGACGCTGATGCGCAGCGGCGATCCGGAAAAGATGCTGCGGAAGTTAAGGGAAGCTTAGGATACGCGAGAATCCAGCGTTCCATACAGTGCAGGGTAAGTAATTGGTTCTGCTTAATATAAAGAAATGCGTAGCAGGGAGTCATACATGATCCATGTTAAATTCTGCGGCTTGCGCAGAGAGAAAGACATAGAAGCAGTGAACCGGCTGAAACCTGACTTTGCGGGCTTTGTGTTCGCGAAAAGCAAACGGCAGGTTACAGCCGAAGCAGCCGCCGGACTGAAAAAAAAGTTAGACCCGGAGATAAAAACAGTGGCAGTGCTGGTGAACATGCCGGTGGAAGAAGCCACAGCTTTGGCAAACACAGGTATCGCCGACCTGCTGCAACTGCACGGGGACGAAGACGCGGAATATATTGGCAGACTGAAAAACCGGACCAAAGCAAAGATAATCAAAGCCATACGGTTGCAGGGGAATGAGTCAGACCGAATCCGGCTGAGAGAAGCAGAACAAGCTGACTTTTATCTGTTTGATACATTCATCGCAAACGTCTACGGCGGAACGGGAAAGACTTTTTCCCTTTCCTTATTAAATAACCTGCCGATAAACAAGCCCTTCTTCCTGGCAGGGGGACTGGACGCAGGCAACGTGGCGGAAATCATCGGACAGATACAGAAAGACGCAACACTGTGTCCATTCTTCTACGGCGTAGACGTCTCTGGCGGTATAGAGACTGATGGATGTAAAGATGTAATTAAAATGGATATGTTTATGAAATCAATACGGGGGTAGGAAAAGAAAGGGTGCATATCATGACAAAAGGCAGATTTGGGATCCACGGCGGGCAGTACATTCCGGAAACACTGATGAACGCGGTGCTGGAACTGGAAAAAGCATATGAGTTTTATAAAAACGACAAAGCCTTCTGGGACGAGCTGCGCCAGCTGTACCGCGACTACGCCAACCGCCCCAGCATGTTATATTACGCGGAAAAGATGACCAAGGACCTGGGCGGGGCCAAAATCTACCTGAAGCGGGAAGACCTGAACCACACCGGCGCCCATAAGATCAATAACGTGCTGGGCCAGTGCCTGCTGGCGCAGCGCATGGGCAAGAAACATGTCATAGCGGAGACCGGGGCAGGCCAGCACGGTGTGGCCACCGCTACAGTAGCAGCGCTGATGGGCATGGAATGCACCGTTTACATGGGCAAGGAAGATTGCGAACGGCAGGCCCTGAACGTGTTCCGCATGGAACTGCTGGGAGCGAAGGTGGTTCCCGTTACCACGGGCACCGGCACCCTGAAGGACGCGGTGAACGAAGCGCTGCGGGTCTGGACGGCCCGGGTGGAAGATACCTATTATGTATTGGGTTCCGTAATGGGGCCCCATCCGTATCCGGAAATGGTGCGGGATTTCCAAAAGGTCATCGGGGAAGAAGTGAAAGCCCAGATGCTGGAAAAAGAAGGACGGCTGCCTGACGTGGTCATCGCTTGCGTGGGCGGCGGCTCCAACGCCATGGGACTATTCTACGATTTCATCCCGGACAAAGACGTGCACCTCATTGGCGTGGAAGCTGCCGGGGAAGGCGTGGACACGGAACGGACGGCGGCCACCATCGCCCGGGGTTCGGAAGGCATCTTCCACGGCATGAAATCCCTGTTCCTGCAGGATGAATACGGGCAGATCGCGCCGGTGTATTCCATTTCCGCCGGACTGGATTATCCCGGCATCGGACCGGAGCACGCCTATCTCCACGACATCGGAAGGGCGGAATACGTACCGGCTACGGACAGGGAATCGGTAGACGCGTTCATGTACCTGTCCAAGACGGAAGGGATCATTCCCGCAGTGGAAAGCGCCCATGCCCTGGCTTATGCCATGAAGCTGGCGCCCACGCTGGATAAAGATAAGATCATCGTGGTCAATCTCTCCGGACGGGGAGATAAAGACGTGGCGGCCATTGCCAGATATTTGGGGAGGGATTTGCATGAGTAAGTTAGAAGCGGTGCTGAAACAGCATAAAAAGATGTTTGTCCCGTTCATTACGGCAGGGGATCCGGATCTGGAAACCACAAAGAAGCTGATTCTGGCCATGGAAGAAGCGGGCGCCACGATTATAGAGATGGGCATTCCCTTCAGCGATCCCATGGCGGAAGGCCCGGTGATCCAGGAAGCCGACCTGCGGGCGCTGACTGCGGGCTGCACTACGGACAAAGTCTTTGACATGATTAAAGAAGTGCGGAAGGAAACGGATATCCCGCTGGTGTTCCTGACTTATGCCAACCCGATTTTCCATTACGGCACGGACAAGTTTTATGCCCGCTGCGCGGAAGCGGGCGTGGACGGGACCATCGTGCCGGACGTTCCCTATGAGGAACGGGGCGAGTTGGAAACGGCCTGTGAAAAGTACAGGGTGGACCGCATCACCATGATTGCGCCCACATCCGCAGACCGGATCCAGAAGATCGCCAAAGACGCGAAAGGTTATGTGTACATCGTTTCCAGCTTGGGCGTTACCGGTGTACGCAGCGAGATTACAACGGACATCGGGACGATTTATAAAAAGATCCGGGAAGTGACAGATACGCCGGCGGCTGTAGGGTTCGGTATCTCCACACCGGAACAGGCGGCGGCCATGGCCCGGCTCAGCGACGGGGCCATCGTGGGCAGCGCTATTGTGAAGATGATCGGGGAGTACGGCAAAGACTGCGTGGAACCGGTCAAAGCCTATGTAAAGAAGATGGCAGACGCAGTAGTGCGTTGTGAAGATTAAATTAGCGGATGCAACAGTAGCATAAACACCTTTTTGGAGCAAAAGCGCAGCAACTGTTATAAAAGGAAAAAAGCAGTTGCAGCCCTGACGGTTGTATGACATAATATAATCTATATGGAAAAGATATAGTGAAACAAAGGTTATATTAATAAGGTAATTATTATTAGATATTCAGGAGGAATGTAACATGGCAAAGAAAGCACCCCACAGACTATATTTAACGGAAGACCAGATCCCGACAGCGTGGTACAACCTGCGGGCGGACATGAAGGAAAAACCGGAGCCCATGCTGAACCCCGCTACGGGCAAACCGGTTTCCGAGGAAGATCTGTATCCTGTTTTCTGTAAAGAACTGGCCCATCAGGAGATGGATAACGATACCCAGTTTATCGAAATACCCGCCGAAGTGCTGGAGATGTACAAGAATTACCGGCCTTCCCCCCTGTGCCGCGCCTACAACCTGGAAAAGGCGATAGGAACCCCGGCAAAGATTTATTACAAGTTTGAAGGCAACAATACCTCCGGCAGCCACAAGCTGAACAGCGCCATTCCCCAGGCTTATTATGCCAAGATGCAGGGCCTGAAGGGCGTAACCACGGAAACCGGCGCAGGCCAGTGGGGCACGGCTTTGGCCGAAGCCTGCTGCTATTTCGGCCTGCCACTGGAAGTATTCATGGTAAAGGCATCCTATAATCAGAAACCTTTCCGCAAGGCGATCATGCAGACCTTCGGCGCCAGCGTGGTAGCCAGCCCCAGCGACACCACCAACGCGGGCCGGGCGATCCTGGCCGCCACACCGGATAACCCCGGCAGCCTTGGCTGCGCCATCTCCGAAGCGGTGGAACGGGCTGTCACCAGTGACAATGTGAAATATGTTTTAGGTTCCGTATTGAACCAGGTACTGCTGCACCAGTCCATCGTGGGCCTGGAAAGCGCCAAAGCCATGGAACTGCTGGACGAATATCCCGACGTGGTAGTAGGCTGCGCCGGCGGCGGCTCCAACCTGGGCGGCTTGATTGCGCCTTTCGCCAAAGACAAGCTGCAGGGCAAAGCCAATCCCCGGCTGGTAGCCATCGAGCCGGCGTCCTGCCCGTCCCTGACCCGGGGCCGTTACGCTTACGATTTCTGCGACACCGGGAAGATCACCCCCATGGCGAAAATGTACACTCTGGGCTGCACCTTCACCCCGTCTCCCATCCATGCAGGCGGCCTGCGTTATCACGGCATGGCCCCGATCCTGTCCAAGCTGTACCACGACGGGTACATGGAAGCCAAATCCGTGGTGCAGACCAACGTGTTTGACGCAGCCACCCTGTTTGCCAAATACGAAAGCATCCTGCCTGCGCCGGAATCCGCCCACGCTATCTGGGGCGCCCTGGAAGAAGCGAAACGCTGCAAGGAAGAAGGACGCACCGAGACGATCCTGTTCGGCCTCACCGGCACCGGCTTCTTTGATATGACAGCCTACGAGAATTACCAGGCCGGCAACATGAACGATTATATCCCCACGGACGAAGAATTGGCGGTCAGCATGGACCGGCTGCCGAAGATTCCCGGCGTGCAGGAATAAGCGCATATAATAATAGTAAAAAATAACGCAGCGAGGGGAAGGTGTCGCCTTCCCCTCGCTATTTTTACTTTCAAGGACGTCACAAAAAGTTCACAAATTACATCTTGTAATTTATTTTGAGTTGTGGTACTATATACCCAAGATAAATAACAACATGTAATTTATTGACAAAATAACAACACAATTACTTTGCGGCGTCTGCAGCATATGGCAGACAGAAGGAGGCGGTAGTGTGAACTTCAGTAAAGATTACGAATTAGAATATGATAATTCCTTTATGTTTTGGGGTTTCGTATGGCTTGTAAAATAAAAAAAGAGCGAAAGGATTCAAAATAGCTCCTTCCGGTTATTGCCGGAGGGAGTTTTTAATTTGTTTTCTTTTCTTTTTTTATAATATGTTATAAAATAAAAAAAAGAATATGATGAAGAAGAAAAGCCCTTATGAAGATCGCAGTCGGTGCTGCGCGTATCAGAGCAGGAGGACCAGGCATGAACCCCACGGAGAAATATAATTTTGACAAGAGGACCCAAGAAACACTGGAACACCTGACCGTTCCCTTCGCCGTTTATCAGTTCGTTGACAAACGGGTGGCCACCCTTGTACTTTCGGACGGATTCTGCCGGCTTTTCGGCTATGAAGACCGGGGTCAGGCCTACCACGATATGGATAACGACATGTACAAGGATGTGCATCCGGATGATGTGGCCCGGATCGCCAACGCTGCTTTTGACTTTGCTACAAAGGGCGGCAAGTATGAAGTCGTCTATCGGACAAAAATAATGGACGGTCCCGGTTATCGGATCGTGCATGCTTACGGGGAACATGTTTATACGGATACGGGTGTGAGGCTGGCCCATGTATGGTATTCCGATGAAGGGATCTATACGGAACAGCCCGGCCAGCAGGAAATCGAATTGAACCAGTCCCTGAGCAATGCCCTTCACGAGAACAGTATCGTGAAAGCCAGCCAGTACGACTACCTGACCGGTCTTCCGAACATGACCTATTTCTTTGAATTGGCAAAGGCAGGCAAAGAAACGGCCCAGAAAAAAGGCGTAAAGTATGTGCTGCTGTATATGAATTTCAGCGGCATGAAACATTTCAACATGAAGCACGGCTTTGCTGAGGGGGATAAACTGCTGCAATCCTTTGCAAAAATACTGGCGGAAACATTTGGCAATGAACAAAGCTGCCGGATAGGCACCGATCACTTCGCCGTATTGACGGAAGAAACGGATCTGGAAGAAAAACTGCAGCAGCTGTTCCGTGAATGCCGGGAGATGAACGGCGGAAACACACTGCCGGTCCATGTGGGCGTTTATGTGGGGCAGAATGAAAACATTCATGTCAGCGTTGCCTGCGACAGGGCAAAACTGGCCTGTACAGCCTTGGGCGGCCGGTATGAAACCGCTGTGAATTACTACCGGCAGGAACTGAGGGAAGAGGAAGAACATAAGCGGTATATCATCGAAAATATTGACAGGGCGATCAAAGAAAAATGGATTCAGATGTATCTCCAGCCGATCATCCGCACTGTCACTGAACGGGTTTGCGATGTGGAAGCATTGGCGAGATGGATCGATCCGGAAAAAGGTTTTTTGTCCCCGGCCGACTTCATCCCTGCCCTGGAGGACGCGGGACTGATCTACAAGCTGGATCTGTACATGGTCGATCAGATTCTGGATTCCATGAAAGAAGAAAAAGCCGCCGGCTTTTATATCGTTCCCCATTCCGTCAACCTCTCGCGTTCCGACTTCGATGCCTGCGACATCGTTGAAGAAATCCGCAGGCGGGTTGACAAAGCCGGCGTGGACCGGGCTCTTATCACCATTGAGATTACAGAGAGCATTATCGGCAGCGACCTTGCCTTCATGAAGGAGCAGGTTGAAAGGTTCCGGAATCTCGGCTTCCCTGTTTGGATGGATGACTTCGGAAGCGGTTATTCATCCCTGGACGTGCTTCAGAGCATTCAGTTTGATCTGATCAAATTTGATATGAGCTTCATGCGGAAGCTGGACGAGGGAGACGGCGGAAAAATCATTCTGACCGAGCTGATGAGGATGGCGGCTTCACTCGGTGTGGACACCGTATGTGAAGGCGTAGAAACCGGGGAGCAGGTTCATTTCCTGCGGGAAATCGGCTGCTCCAAGCTGCAGGGATTTTACTTCAGCAAGCCGATATCGCTTGAGACACTCAAGGCGCTGCACGAAAGCAACACGCTGATTCCAAGAGAAAATTCGCAGGAATCCAAATACTATGAGCGGATCGGACGAGTGAACCTCTTCGACCTGTCCTTCCTGGCAAATCTGGATGACAGCGTGACCAAAAACACCTTTGATACGGTTCCTATGGCCATCATGGAAGTCAATGCCGATGGGGGCAAAGTAAAGTATATACGCAGTAATCAGACCTTCCGTGATTTCATAAGACGCGCTTTCGGGTTTAATCTTTCTGATCCGGATCTGGAATATCCGATTCCCCAGGAAGGTCCCGGCTCCGATTTTATGAAAGCGATTGAGCAAAGCAAAGACAATAACAACCGTGCATTTGTCGACGAGAAAATGCGCGACGGTACAGCCGTGCGTTCTTTTGTAAGGATCATCGGAAAGAATCCTGTGAACGGGAGGGAGTCAGTAGCGATTGCTGTGCTTTCTATCCGCGAACCGGGCGAAGGCGAAACGTTTGCTGATATCGCGCAGGCCCTTGCCGCGGACTATTACAATATCTTTGTGATCGACCTGGATTCAAACGACTACATTGAGTATTCCTCACAGGCTGGCGGCAAAGAGCTGTCTGTTGTGCGGCATGGCGAGGATTTCTTTGAGTCGGCGAGACGAGATACCATGACCCGCGTTTATAAGGAGGACCAGGAACCGTTCCTGGCCTTGTTCACGAAGGAGAGGGTTCTACGGGATATTGACAGCCGGGGTGTATTCACAACTACCTATCGCCTGATTGATACCGGAACGCCGATGTACGTTAATATGAAGATTACCAGGCTGCGGGGCGGAAACCGTCTCATCCTCGGTATCAGCATCATTGACGCGCACATGAAGGAGCAGGAGGAAGCGAGAAGGCTTCGGCAGGAAAAAGTGGCCTTGGGCAGGATTGCCGCGCTGTCTCCGGACTATATCGTTCTGTATACGGTAGATCCTGAAACAGGCCGCTATACGCAGTATAACCCGTCAAAGGGTTTTGCGGATTTCGGCCTGGCCACATATGGAGAAGATTTCTTTGCCGACGTTGTGCTGGATGCTCCGAAAGCGATTCCCCAGGAGGATATTGAGCGGCATTTGCGTATTCTCACGAAGGAAAACATGCTGCGCGAGATCCGGGAAAACGGGTTTTTCATCTATCATTACCGGCTGAAAATGGATGGAAAAACTGTGCACGTGAATCTCAGAGCGACCATGGTCAGAGGAACTGACGGCGACAGGATCATTCTTGGCGTAACCAACGATGAGGAGGAGTACAGGAGAAAGCTGGAGGAAGCCCAAAAGATCGGTGCGCTGAATCAGACGATCACCTCCCTGCTGGACAGCATTCCCGGCATGGCCTTTACAAAGGACGCGGAAACAGGAGTCTATTTGGCCTGCAATCAGGCTTTCGCGGAATACGCGCATAAGGCGATGCCGGATGGAGTCGTGGGCCTGACAGACGCGGAGATTTTCGATGCGGAGACGGCGGCGCATTTCGTGCAGGATGATCAGTCGGCGCTCCTGATGGACAAACCCTACATTTTCTTTGAAGACGTGCCGGATGCGGCGGGGAATCAGCGACAGTTCTGGACCACCAAGTTGAAATACACCGATGCTTCCGGGCGCTTATGCCTGCAGGGCTTCTGCCAGGACGTGACGGACATCCTTCGCCTGCAACGGGAAAACACCCGGGCAAAGGAAGATTTTCAGAAGGCGGTTGATACCGCCACGATCTATGCCCGCCTTCAGGCTATAACCGGCAACTTTATTGTCGTATACGTTGTTGATCCCCAGACCAACCGCTATCGGGAATTCAGCTCCACTGATGATTATCTGGAGAACTTTGGCACGGATAAGGAAGGGCTGGACTTCTTTAGCTCAGTGCGGAAGGATGCCTGTGTTTACGCATATCCACAGGATTTGAATCGTTTTCTCTCGATCTTTACCAAAGAGAATGTGCTGGCAGAGATTGAACGAAGCGGTATCTTCACGTGGGGTTACCGCATCATGATGGACGGCAAGCCGCTACATGTCCACATGAAAGCAGTTATGGTTGAAGAGAAAGAAGGACAGCGTCTGGTTGTCGGTCTCGTTGACATCGACGCACAGGTACGGCAGGAAGAAGAGCTTAAAAAGCGGCTGGCCCAGGCGCAGATTGCGGCCAATA
>JAFZIG010000144.1 GCA_017554485.1 Acidaminococcaceae bacterium
AGCTGCTCTGCAGGACGACGTTAACGTAGTAGCTCTGAGCCTGCTGTCCGGCGCTCACAACACCCTGTTCCCGAAGGTAGTTGAACTGCTGAAGGAAAAAGGCATGGGCGACGTACTGGTTATCGGCGGCGGCGTTATTCCTGACGCTGACATCCCCGGCCTGAAGGCTGCCGGCATTGCCGAAGTATTCACTCCCGGCACCCCGACCAGCAAAGTTGTTGACTTCATCAACGCTAACGTAAAGTAATTCCTTCTTAAAACCTAAAGATGCAAGCCGGGATCATTCCCGGTCTTGCATCTTTCATAACTATTATCAACAAGGCGGTGTGATAAAGAGCTATGGACATTGTAGAGGAAATTTTAAAACATAATCGTCTTGCGCTATCCAAAGGCATTACAGCTGTTGAAAATGAATATGACAATGCAGTTGATATAATGACCAAGATTTACACCCACACCGGACATGCTTATGTTATTGGTATAACAGGGCCTCCCGGTGCCGGTAAATCGACTTTGACCGATAAGATTGCAAAAGAATTCCGTAAGCGCGGTAAGACTGTAGGTATTGTAGCAATTGACCCCACGAGCCCGTATTCCGGCGGCGCTATTCTGGGTGACCGTATCCGCATGATGGATCTGATGATGGATACCGGAATCTTTATTCGTTCCATGGCTACCCGCGGCAGCCTGGGCGGTTTGTCCCAGAAAGCCGGCGATGCGGTTAAGCTGATGGACGCATTCGGCATGGATATTATTTTGGTAGAAACCGTAGGCGTAGGCCAGTCTGAGGTTGATATCGTAAAGACGGCTGATACGACGATGGTAGTTGTCATCCCCGGCATGGGTGACGATATCCAGGCCATTAAAGCAGGTATTCTTGAAATCGGCGACTTGCTCACAATCAATAAAGCAGATCGGGAAGGCGCCGATAAGCTGAATATTGAAATGGAAATGATGCTGGAGTTAAACAACGAAAAGAATGCCGGCTGGCGCCCGCCCATCAACCGTACGATTGCCAGCAAGGATATAGGAACTGTAGAGGTTGTGGATTCCATACTGGCACACCAGAAGTTCCTGACCGATACCGGCAAACTGGACGATATCCGTAAGGCAAGGATCAAATCCGAAGTTACGGATATGGTCAATGTTCGTGTTAACCGTTACATAGATAAAAACGTGGTTCGTACTGCGGAATTTGATGAAACCATTGAAAAGCTGCAGCGCAGGGAAACCGAGCCGTATTCTGTGGTCGATAATATTGTTTCTAAGGTGCTCAAATAAGAGGTGCCTTAAAATAAATAATTATTTTATTAGGAGGAGATTCTTATGGCATTTACAGTATCAAAGATTGATCACATTGGTGTTGCATGCAAAGATTTGGACATTTCCAAAAAATTCTACACCGACATTCTGGGCCTGGAATGCACCGGTGAAGAAGCAGTTCCGTCTCAGGGCGTAAAGACCGTATTCATTAAATGCGGCCCGAACTTAATTGAGCTGCTGGTTGACATTACCGAAAACAATGATGGCCCGATCGGCAAATACATTGCCAAGAACGGCCAGGGCATCCAGCATGTAGCCCTGTTGGTAGACGATCTGGTAGCTGCTATTGCCGACGTACAGGCAAAAGGCGGCGTAATGATCGACAAAGCTCCTCGCGGCGGCGCCGGCGGAATGGACATTGCGTTCGTACATCCGAAATCTGTTGGCATCCTGTTAGAGCTCTGCACTCCGCACAAAGCTTAATTTAATTGATCGGTTTGTATTTTGTAGTGATTACATTTTCCGCCCGTCGAAAATACGGGCGGAATGTAATATATAAAAATAAGTTCTCCCAATAATTTATGGAGGTGTCAAAACTTGACTACTCAGGAAAGAATTGAGAAAATGCTCAAAAAATCCGAAGTGATTTTGGGCGCCGGCGGTCCGAAGGCTATTGAAAAACAGCATAACAATGGCAAAATGACCGCTCGGGAAAGAATTGCACTGTTGATGGATGAAGGCTCCTTTGTAGAACTGGACCGCTTCGTTCGTCATCGTTGCAACAACTTCGGCCAGGAGAAGAAAGATCTGCCTGGTGAAGGCGTAACCACTGGTTACGGCACTGTAGATGGTCGTCTGGTTTATGTATTTGCACAGGACTTCACCGTTGAAGGCGGTTCCCTGGGCGAAATGCATGCCAACAAGATTGCCAAAGTTCAGAAGCTGGCCCTGAAGATGGGCGCTCCCTGCGTTGGCCTGAACGACTCCGGCGGAGCTCGTATCCAGGAAGCTATCGACGCGCTGGGCGGCTATGGCAAACTGTTCTTTAACAACACCATCTCTTCCGGTGTCATCCCCCAGATTTCCGCTATCATGGGACCGTCCGCAGGCGGCGCTGTTTACAGCCCGGCCCTGACCGACTTCATCTACATGGTAAAAGGAACCTCCAAGATGTTCATCACCGGCCCGCTGGTAGTTAAATCCGTTACCGGTGAAGAAGTAACCCAGGAACAGCTGGGTGGCGCTATGACCCACAACTCCCGTTCCGGCGTTGCTAACTTCGCAGCGGAAGACGACGCTGACTGCATCCAGCAGATCCGCTATCTGTTAAGCTTCCTGCCTTCTAACAACATGGAAACCGCTCCGATCGTTGACACTGGCGACGATCCGAACCGTACGGAAGAAGCCCTGAACAGCATCTGCCCGGACAACAGCAATGCTTCCTACGATATGTACGAAGTAATCAAAGCGATCGTTGATAACGGCGAATACTATGAAAACCAGAAATACTGGGCTCAGAACATCATTACCTGCTTCGCACGTATGGACGGCGAAACCATCGGTATCATTGCCAACCAGCCGAAAGTAATGGCAGGCTGCCTGGACATCAATGCTTCCGATAAATCCTCCCGCTTCATCCGCTTCTGCGACGCTTTCAACATTCCTCTGCTGAACCTGGTTGACGTTCCCGGCTTCCTGCCCGGTACCGTTCAGGAATATGGCGGAATCATCCGTCACGGCGCTAAGATGCTGTATGCTTATTCCGAAGCTACTGTTCCGAAGATCACCATGGTTACCCGTAAAGCTTACGGCGGATCCTATCTGGCAATGTGCTCCCAGGAACTGGGCGCAGATCAGGTTATTGCCTGGCCGACCGCTGAAATCGCTGTTATGGGACCTGCTGGCGCTGCCAACATCATCTTCAAGAAACAGGATCCGGAAACCCAGAAGAAGAGCACCGAAGAGTATGTTGAAAAATTCGCTACTCCGTACATTGCAGCTGAACGCGGCATGGTAGATATCATCATCGAGCCGAAGAACAGCCGTCCGGCCATTATCAGCGCCCTGCATATGTTGGAGACCAAACGCGAGAGCCGTCCGGCGAAACGCCATGGCAACTTCCCGGTATAATCCAGGCAGTTGTTTAACTCTCGACGCTTAACTTTAAACATATAAACGAGGTGAATTGAATGGGTCCTGTAACTAATAATCCATTCCTGATTGCTATCATCAACATGGTCGTCGTGTTCGGCGTTCTGATCGTACTCGGCGTACTGATGCATGTAATCGAAATGGTAGATCCGACAAAGAAGAAAGCAGCTCCCAAGGCTGCCGCTCCTGTCGCTGCCGCTCCGGCTGCAGTTGCTGCCGCTCCGGTTGTTGAAGACAAGAGCGAAGAAATCGCAGCGGTTATTGCTGCTGCAGTTGCTGCCTGCGGTGGCTCCGAGAATGTAGCTGCTGTCCGCATTCTGGCTCCGGCTGCTTCCTGGGCTGTTGGCGCACGCGCCGAAGCACAGACGGTTAAACCGTTTATGTAATTTATTAATAAAATCAGGGTAGAATTACCTAAATTAAAAATTCAAGGGAGGATTTATATCCATGAAAGCTTATACTATCACCGTTAACGGTACTGCTTATGAAGTAGAAGTTGAAGAAAAGGGCGGCGCTGTTGCTGCTGCTCCGCGTGCTGCTGCTCCGGCTCCGAAAGCTGCTGCTCCGGCTCCGAAAGCTGCTCCGGCTCCGGCTGCTGCTCCGGCTGCCAAACCGGTTGCTGCTGGTGCTGCTACCGTTACCGCTCCGATGCCCGGTAAAGTTCTGGAAGTTAAAGTTAAAGCTGGCGACGCTGTTAAATCCGGCCAGGTTCTGCTGATTCTGGAAGCTATGAAAATGCAGAACGAAATCATGGCTCCGGCTGACGGCACCATCGCTGACGTTCGCGTTTCCGCAGGCACCACTGTTAACACCGGCGACGTAATGATCGTTATGTAATTTGATTTGATGTAAGTTGTATCTTGTCAGTGTAAAGGGTGGTTCCCGCAAGGGAACCACCCGGAACTGACAGAAAAGGATAATCGTCTCGTTATCCTTTGTTGAACATTAAAAATTTAAACTGAGTGGAGGACTATATGGAAGCTCTAATTGTATCTCTCCAGTCCGTATGGAACGACTCCGGTTTCGAGGGGTTGACCAGCGGTAACGTAATCATGCTCCTGGTAGGCTTGGTTCTGCTCTACCTGGCTATCGGCAAAGGCTTTGAGCCTCTGCTGCTGTCCAACATCGCTTTCGGCTGCCTGTTGGGCAATATTCCTAAGACCGGCTTCTTTGATGAACCCGGTGTTATGCAGGTTATCCTGTACGGTATCAACCACGAAGTATTCCCTCCGCTGATCTTCATGGGCGTCGGCGCCATGACCGACTTCGGTCCGCTGCTGGCTAACCCGAAGACCCTGCTGCTGGGCGCTGCTGCCCAGGGCGGCGTGTTCGTATGCTTAATCGGCGCTATGCTGTTAGGCTTCGACCTGCGTGAAGCGGCTTCTATCGGTATTATCGGCGGCGCCGACGGCCCGACCGCTATTTACCTGACCGTTAAGATGGCTCCCCATCTGCTGGGCGCTATCGCCGTTGCAGCTTACTCCTACATGTCCCTGGTTCCGCTGATCCAGCCGCCTATCATGACGCTGTGCACCAGCAAAGCCGACCGTTCCATTAAAATG
>JAFZIG010000012.1 GCA_017554485.1 Acidaminococcaceae bacterium
CTTCCGAAAACACGCAAAGGCCGGTGGTACAAACCATCGGCCTTGCTGTTACTTATTGTATAATTATTTCTTGTCGTCGTAACGGGTGATGTCCGTACCGAACCACTGCATGGAAATCTTCTTGCAGGTTCCGTCTTTCTTCATTTCGTCCAGGATCTTGTCGATGCGGGCCGCAAATTCCTTGTCGTCTTTGCGGAAGCCGACACCCACAACTTCCTTGCCCAGGTCTTCCTTCAGCACTTTGTATTTGCCGGGAGCCTTCTTCATGTAGTAACGGACCAGGATCTCGTCAACCACCAGCGCGTCCAGACGGCCGGAGTCGATATCCAGGAACGCTGCCGCAAAGTCTGGATATTTTTTGTAATCTTTCAGGCCTTTGCGCAAATCAGCAAATTTGCCATCCAGCAGGTAGCTGCCGGTGGAGTCGTCCTGCACGCCGACGGCTTTGCCCTTCAGGTCAGCCAACGTTTCGATTTTGGACGCAGCCGGTACCGCTACAACCTGGCAGTTGTTGATGTACGGTTTGGAGAACTGAATGACTTTTTCCCGCTCCGGGTTAATGGTGAAGCAATTCCAGATGGCGTCGATGCGCTTGCCGTTCAGCTCAGCTTCCTTGGCGCTCCAGTCGATAGGCTTGAAGGTAACTTCCATGCCCGCGCGTTTGCAGGCTTCCCTTGCCAGGTCGATGTCGAAGCCGACGATTTCATTCTTTTCGTTGCGGAAGCCCATGGGAGCGAAATTATCGTCCAGGCCGATAACCATCTTCTTCGGGCCGCTGCTGCCGCAGCCGACAACCATAAGCATCATCATTATGGAAAATAATACTAAACAAATCTTTTTCACGGTAAAACCCCTTCCTTTAATATTGGTATGTTAATTATACTTTATCTTGCTAAATTTGTAAAGAGATAAAAAAGAATAACACAAACTGCCTCATACACTACTCACTTGCTTCACCGAGGCCGCCTAAAAAAACAACCCGCTGTATTGCAAGCAGGTTGTTGATAAAAAACGCCGATTAATTTTTACTTTTTTCCGTAACAGAACCAGAAAATGAAGCTCACCGCCAGGCCTCCCAGAATATTTCCTACGGTCACAGGAAGAAGGTTCCCTGTCAGGAAGCAGCCCCAGTTCAGGGCGGACAGGTTCACGCCGGCCTTCACAGCCAGTGCCTGGTATGCCGGGCTGGACGCGGCAAAAATTCCGGCCGGCACATAATACATGTTGGCGATACTGTGCTCGAAGCCGCAGATGACAAAGAAAGCCACAGGCATATAGGCGCCGATGAAACGGCCGATGCTGTCTTTTGCGCCCAGGCTGATCAGGACGCCGATGGTCACCAGCACATTGCAGAAAAAGCCAAGACCCACTGCCGTCATAAAAGGCAAGGAACTTTTCGCCGCCGCCACTTTCATGGCCGAAACGGCAAACCCTCCGTCGGACAGATTCAGGCAGCCCAAAAAGGCAACGCCCGCAGCAACAAGAAGGGCACCCAAAAAGTTAGCAATGTACACCCAGAACCAGTTGCGCAGCATGGAACTAAAGCCAGTCTTACCCTCAAACACAGAGATATTAATCAGCACATTGCCCGTAAACAGCTCCGCCCCGGTGATGATCACCATGGCCAGGCCAAAGGGGAACAGCAGGCCGCTGACCATTTTCGACAGCCCTGCGTTAGCGATAGCATGAGACGCAGTGCTGGCGGTGGCGCCGCCCATAGCAATAAGGAACCCGGCCAGCATGCCCAGCAAAATCATTTTGCTGATCGGCAACGATGCTTTCTTCACGCCGGCCTGGGCATAATTTTCCGTAAACTCAGCAGGGGTAAAAAGATTCATTTCACTCATCTCTCATTTATCCGGCCAAAACCGCCATAGCGTTTCAGCCATTACATCTGGTCAAAGGTCTTTGTCAACAGCTTCCAAAACTTTTTGCGATCAATTTTCTGTACAATATGGGCTTTCTTGGTGCCCGGAGGCGGCGTGCCGGGGAAAGCTACCGTCTGACCGTAAGAAATAGAGTAAGTATCGTTAACATCAATGGGCATGTATACTTCATCTGTTACGATAGTGGGATCCAGCACATACGCCGCAGCCAGCACATCCCACACAAAGTTCTTGTGGTTTTTGTTCTCCCGGAACAGCGCCGTCATATAATGACGTTCCCACATATCTTTAAACACCGGATTTTTGATCCGTTTTTCCAGATCGCGGAAATTCTTGTAGTTTATGGGTTCGTTTTCGCAGACATCCAGGGGGAAGAAAGTCTGTTTCGGCCAATCCGCCCGGTACACTTTCTTAGCTGCTTCCGGATCCAGCCAGACGTTAAATTCAGCCGTAGGCGTTGTGTTGCCCGCGTGGAGGAAAGCACCTGCCATATAAACGATCTCTTTTGACAGCGACGCGATGGACGGATCTTTTTCCAGCGCTTTGGCCAGGTTTCCGTTGGTGCCAATCTCGACGACGGTTATTTTATGAGGATTCTCTTTAATGGTGCGGATAATGAAATCGGCCGCGTCTTCTTTCGCGGGTGTAACAGTCGGTTCGCTCTTGTAACGGCTGCGGTAGGATTCCTGCCAGGACGCCGGCTCCGGATAGCTGCAGGAACCCATGTAGGTTTCATGGCCGTAACCGAAATTCTTCCGTTCTTCCATGATGTTTTCCATACGTCCGGGACGGGTGGGCCTGTTCACGCCGACTACGACAGGAATGTCTGTGCGCCCCAGTCCTTCCAGATGACGGATCGCGCTGGCGGTACCGTCTTCTCCCCAGCTGTTGCCCAAAACAATGGTGACGCCCTTAATATCCACCTTGGGAGATTTTTCCAGCATGATCAGAGCGACCCCGTCATCAAATAAGTCTACCATGTCGGTATCAAGAATTATAGGGGTTTTTTCCGGTGCCTTTGCCACAGGCGGCTTAGCCGGTGACGCAAATACGGTTGCCATTGAACCGATCAGCGCGAATGCACATATTGCCTGTCCGAACCGTTTCCATTTTTTCATCAGGGTTCCTCCTCCCAAATACTAAAAAGTTTTTCCTTTGCTAACTTAAAAAAGTATCGACCTTTCTTCAATTAATTATACACTAAAACAAAATATAGTGCATTAAATTTTATCAGTTTTACCATGTAAGAGCTCTGCACTTTTATAATTTGATATATTTTACCAGTGATACTTTTCCCCTCTGCTGATCTTGAAGGCGCGGTAAATCTGCTCTGTCAGCAGTACACGGATCATCTGGTGAGTAAAGGTCAGTTTTGAAAAAGACCAGCGGAAGTCCGCTTTTTTCCGCAATGCATCCGTATACCCAAAAGCGCCGCCGATGACAAAGGTGATATGACTGATGCCTTGCAGGGCCAGCGCATCCATTTTTTCGGCCAGTTCCGGACTGGTAATTTGTTTCCCCTGCAAATCCAGCAGAATCACATAGGAAGTCTCCGGGATGATCTCTTGCAGCCGTTTTGTTTCTTTTTCCAAAATTTGATTCCGTTCTGCTTCAGAAGGCTCCTGTGGCATCTTTTCTTCATTGATGCTGAGAATTTCCAGTTTGCAGAAAGGCTGCAGCCGTTTTATGTATTCATCCATGGCTGCCGTTAAAAATTTTTCTTTCAGTTTGCCCACACAGGCAATGGTAATTTTCATAAGCGCACCTGTTTCGGTCGCAGATACTTTTTCTTTTTCCAAACATCTGCAACTCTCTTCAACACATTTTCCGTTTAAAAAAGCCGCCCCGTAATGAGCGGCTTTCATAATTTCTTACTTTAGCAGCGTTTGCCTGCAGCTATTTTGATCTATTTGCATGCACCGGCTTCTGTTGCTTAGTTTGCTCCATTCAATCAGTTTCTCGGATATTCCTGCAAAGTTACAGCCAGGGTCATCTGGTTTTCGTTACGCAAAATGGTAATGTTCACCTGATCGCCAACTTGCTTCTTCGCAATTTCATTACGCAAATCGGCAACGGTCTTCACCTTTATGCCGTTAAACTCGGTAATGATATCGCCAGTGCGGGCGCCTGCCCGGGCCAGAGGACCGCCCTTGGACAGCTTCATGATGAACAGGCCGCCATGCAGATCCATGTCAAAGCCGTAATGTTTGGCAATATCCGCATCAATCAGGGAAGCGCCCACATAAGGATGCGCAATCCGGCCTTTGGACGCCAGTTCTTTGATAATGGGTTTTACGTTATTGATGGGAATGGCAAAGCCCATACCTTCTACATTGGATACGCCGATTTTGGCGCTGTTGATACCGATGATCTCACCGTCGGCATTGACCAGGGCGCCGCCGGAGTTGCCCGGGTTGATGGCTGCGTCGGTCTGGAAGAGGGTAAATTTCTTTTCACCGATTTCCACGGAACGGTTCAGGGCGGAGATGATGCCCACCGTCACGCTGCCCCGGAATTCCATGCCCAGCGGGTTGCCGATGGCGATAGCCGGTTCGCCTACCTGCACGGTGGAAGAATCACCGAATTCCGCTACCGGCAGGTTGTCCAGTTCAATTTTTACCACAGCAAGGTCCGTTGCCGCATCGGCGCCCAGCACCTTGCCCTGGGCGCTGCGCCCGTCCGCCAGGCTGACGACGATTTCGGAAGCGCCGTCCACTACATGGTTATTGGTCACAATCAGGCCGGATTTATCATAGATGACGCCGGAACCGTAGCCCCGCTCCGCCAGCTGCACCCGGTTAAAGAAATCCCGGACATAGGCTTTGTTGGTAATGCCCACCACGGTAGGACCTACCTTCTTGGCAGCCTCCACGATAGGTGTATTTCGTGCGCCGGACATCTTTTTGTCAATTTCTGCCGCTTTCTTTTCCGGATTCTTTGGGGCCGCCTGCTCCGTTACCTGGGCTGCCGGTTTCTTATTGGCGTCCGGAGCCGCCGCTTTACCTTTGTCTCCGCCGCTGCAGCCGGTCAGCAGCATGCTCATGGCCAGCAGCAGGCTGACCGTTAAGGCACTCATCTTATTCAAAAATGTTTTGCTCATGATAATCCTCCCATTCCTTATTTTTAACCACTTCGTCCTGCGAAGTGACATAGAACTGAATTGTGGCCTTCGGATATTGTTGCTGCACGATGCTGCGTACAGTAGACAGTGCCAGGTCCGGTGTATTGTTCTCTTGACTGAGGTGGGCCAGGAAGACCTGCCGTGGCAGCGTCTGTAACGTTGCCAGCAGATGCCCTGCCGTTTCATTGGCCAGATGGCCCCGGGTTCCTAAAATACGTTTCTGCAGCGGCGGCGGATAACGTCCGTTCCGCAATACAATGGGGTCATGGTTGGTTTCCAGCACCAGGACCTCTGCCCCGTCCAGCTCCCGCTTTACCAGATCACTGACATAACCGGTATCCGTTACATAGGCAAAAGAACGATTCTTACAGGTGAACACATATCCGGTAGGCTCCAGCGCGTCGTGGGATGTGGAAAAACTGCGCACCCGCAGTCTTCCTAATGTGATTTCTGTCTGAGGCGAAAAAACATGCCTGTCGCACCGCTGTAAGTCAATCCTCGGCAATGTCTGCTTAATGCCCCGCCAGGTTCCCGCGCTGGCAAAGACCGGCACCGGATATTTTTTAATAAAAGTCTCCAGCCCCTGCACGTGGTCGATATGTTCATGGGTGATGAACACCGCGTCCAGGTTTTCTGGGCGCAGGCCCAGCCGCTGCATGCCCTGGGTGATCCGCCGGCATGATATGCCCGCATCTACCAGTACCATACCGGATTCGCACCGCATTACGGTAGCGTTTCCCTTGCTGCCGCTGGCCAGTACCGCTACCTGAAAGCAGCTCATGCTTGTGCCTCTTTATCCGCTTCAGCAGGTCCCGCCTGCTTATTTACAACCTCAGTACCGAAACCGGTACGCTTTTCTTCCTGCACCAGTTGTACACCGGCGCTGCAGCCCAGCCGTTCCGCTCCGGCTTCCAGCATGGCTTTTGCCGCAGCGTAATCCCGGATGCCGCCTGCAGCTTTCACCCGCAGCCCCAGCTTCTTCGCTTCCCCGGATAGCAGGGCTACATCTTCTTTCGTTGCGCCGCCCTTGTTGAAACCGGTGCTGGTCTTCACAAACGCCGCCCCGGCTTTGGCAATCATCCTGCAGGCGCGAACCTTTTCTTCTTCATTTAACAGACAGGTTTCAATGATGACCTTGACAGGAGCTTTGCCTGCCGCCGCCACCACCTGCCGGATATCTTCCACTACATAGGCGTTGTCCCTGCCCTTCAGCGCGCCTACATTGATAACCATATCAATCTCGTCAGCGCCGTTCCGCACCGCCTGCTGGGTTGCCGCAGCTTTCACCTCCTGCTCGTCGCAGCCTAAAGGGAAACCCACAACAGTTACAACTTTTACTTCCGTGCCTGCCAGCAGATGTTTTGCCAGGGGCACAAAACAGGGATTGACGCACACGCCCAAAAAATTATGTGTACGGCCTTCCTGACATAATTTGATAATATCCTGCGTCGTTGCTTCCGGTTTTAATAAAGTATGCTCTATATAACGTTCAATCATGTAAAAACCGCTTCCTTCTGAAATGTTTGTATGTTCTGTAAAATTAATTTTATCGTATCTTTTTTTCTTTGACAAGTGCTATAATGTTAAGAAAGTGCAAACTCATTTATTCGGTATTACTTATACAGAAAGGTCTTTTACTGTTATGGAAAAAATCGTACTCTTATTAGCCAAAGAATTAAATATCAAACCGGCTCAGGCGGAAGCCGCCCTGCAACTGCTGGACGACGGCAACACCGTTCCCTTCATCGCCCGTTACCGGAAAGAAGCGACCGGCTCCCTGGATGAGGAACAAATCCGTAACCTGGAAACCCGCGCGCAATACCTTCGCAACCTGGATCAGCGCCGGGAAGAAATCCTGAATTCCATCCGGGAACAGGAAAAACTGACGCCGGAACTGGAACAGCAGATCATGGCCGCGGAAAAGATGCAGGTGCTGGAAGATCTGTACCTGCCCTACCGGCCCAAAAAGAGGACCCGGGCCCAGATCGCCCGGGAAAAAGGACTGGAACCCCTGGCCAGCTATATCGTGCTGCAGGCGGATACACCTAAAACGCTGGCAGAACTGGCCGCTCCCTTTATCAATGCGGAAAAAGGCGTGGAAACGGAAAGCGACGCCTGGAAAGGCGCCCAGGATATTGTGGCGGAAACCATTTCCGACCGGGCCGACGTCCGGGCGCTGGTCCGCCGTGTTTTGTGGCAGAACGCACAGCTTGCTTCCGTGCTGGCCACCGACGAGACCACGGGCAAAGATTTCCTGATGTACAAAGAATACAGCGAACCGGTACGGCTTCTGCCGCCTCACCGCACGTTAGCCTTAAACCGCGGTGAAAAGCTGAAGTACTTGAAGCTGACCTTAAATTATCCGGAAGAAAACATGCTGACGGAGCTGCACCGTTTCCTGAAAATCAAAAGCGGGAGCAACAAATTCTCCGAAATGTATGCCGCCGCCTGCGCCGACGCTTATAAGCGGCTGATCTTCCCTTCCATTGAGCGGGAGATCCGGAACGAGCTGACGGAAAAAGCGGAAAAGCAGGCTATCAACGTATTCTCCGTAAACCTGCGGCAGCTGCTGTTGCAGCAGCCGATTGCCGGGCATACCGTCATCGGGCTGGATCCGGGTTACCGCACCGGTTGCAAGACCGCCGTCATCGACCCCCAGGGCAAAGTCCTGGCCACCGACACCCTGTACATCATCGGCAGCCAGCGGCAGCAGGACGACGCGGAAGCGCGGTTTGTAAAACTGGTGAAAGAGTTCGGCGCTACCCTGGTCACCATCGGCAACGGAACCGCTTCCTTTGAGACGGAAGAGTTCACGGCCAAAATGATCCAGAAGCATAAACTGAATCTTTCCTATTTAATCGTCAGCGAGGCAGGGGCCTCCGTTTATTCCGCCTCCCCCCTGGCCAAAGAGGAACTGCCCGACCTGAATGTGTCCCTCCGGGGCGCCGTGTCTATCGCCCGGCGCATCCAGGATCCCCTGGCCGAACTGGTCAAAATCGAGCCGAAAGCCATCGGTGTAGGCCAGTACCAGCACGATGTGAACCAGAAAGAACTGGGCAACGCCCTGGGCGACGTGGTGGAGAGCTGCGTCAACCATGTAGGCGTGGAACTGAACACCGCATCGCCTGCTTTATTGGGTTACGTAGCCGGCGTCAGCAGCGCCGTGGCCAAAAATATCATCGCCTACCGCAATGAAAACGGACGCTTCCGTAACCGCAAGGAATTATTGAAAGTGCCCCGCCTGGGTCCTGCTGCCTTTACCCAGTGCGCCGGCTTCCTGCGGATCGCCAACGGCACCAATCCTTTGGACAACACACCGGTCCATCCCGAAAGCTATGAACTGACAGAAAAAATACTGGCCGAGCTGGGCTGTAAAAAGGAAAACAGCGGCAGCCCTGCCGTGCAGTTGGCAGCAGCCAAAGCCGACCCGAAACGGATTGCCGACCGGCTGCAGGCAGGTCTTCCCACCGTTACCGATATCCTGCAAGCTCTGGCCAAACCGGGCCGGGACCCCCGGGAAGATTCCCCTGCGCCCCTGAGCCGAAAAAATGTAACAAAGCTCAGCGACCTGCAGATCGGCTCCATAGTGAAAGGAACTATCCGCAACGTGGTGGACTTCGGCTGCTTCGTGGACATCGGCCTTAAAATCAACGGGCTGATCCACCGTTCCGAACTTTCCAACCGGCGTTTCAAGCATCCCCTGGACGTTGTTTCCACCGGTGACATCGTGGACGTGATGATCATCAGTATCGACGAAGCCCGGGGACGAATCGGGCTGTCGCTGAAGAAAGTACCGGAGTCGCGTTGAGGGCAAAGCTTCGAAAACTGTTCACGTTTGCTATTCCATGGGCTTAAGTGCCTGTGGCTGCGAAACTCGGGCTGCGCCCTCAAACAGTCTTGCCACGAGGGCACTTTTCACCTCATGGAATAACGCAAACGTTCTCAATGTTTTCTCAGCTTTATCCTCAACGCTCAACGAACTTTCGCAAACGCTCACGACGTTTTGCTTATGTCTTCCCCACCGCTAATTTTTACTTGTTTTTCTCTATCAATGACTTCTTTCCTTTGCAATGTTGTGCAAATTGCGCGAAAAAAAAGCCCTTGCGAGAAGGGCCAAATGAGGGGCTGTTTGATTGTACTTATACTATAACATAAAAAAGGAGATACTTCAAGCCATAACTCTCAAGGTTTGCACTACTTGCTCATAATTCAGAAAAAGTACTTCCTTATGAAAACTTCAGGGTGTTTTTTCTTACAAACGTTCACAACACGCGGACACAAATAGTCCCTTTTATTTCTTTGCAGGATTTTTATATTCCTGTTCCAGCTTTTTTGTATTCTCATTAAATTTTTCTGTTATTTTAACGCCCTGCATATCCGCCATCTGCTGCCGCATCTTCGGGATATCCGGGATCCAGTAACTGATACCGTCAATATACTTAGGCTCGCCCGGCACCATAGCCATCTTCAGCCCGTCCTTTTCCATCATCCCGCGCATTACGTTGCCCAGTTCCACCATTTCTTTCAGGGAAAGGTCGGTCTTGATCATGGACATGATCTGTTTGGATACTCCGGGCATTTTGGCAATGATATTTTTTGATGCGATCTGTTTGTATAACGCCATAATAAACTTCTGCTGCCTGCGGATCCGGCCGATATCCCCTTCTTCATCACGGTAACGGACGTACTGCATGGCCGTTTTCCCATCCATGTGCTGCATACCGGGCCGCAGGTCAATTCTGAAATCGGCATACGGGTCATAATAAGACATGCGTTTTTCCACATTAATGTCTACGCCGCCCACAGCATCAACCAGGCCTTTAAATCCCTGAAAATCAATAACTACACAATTATTGAGTTTAATTCCCAGAAAATCCTGAACGGTTTCTTGCGTGAGTTTATGCCCGCCGTAGGCAAAAGCCGCGTTAATTTTATCCCAGCCATGCCCTTTGATCTTCACCCTTGTATCCCGGGGAACAGAGAGCAGGGCTGCATTTTTTTTGCTTTTATCCAGCATTACCACGAACAGGGTATCGCTGCGCCCCACATCGTCCTTGCGGATATCGCAGCCCATCACCACAATATTCTTTTTGCCGGATAAAAATGCCATATCCGTAACGTTGTCAAGGGAAATATCCCCCCAGAAAAAAGCAACAATGGCTGCTATAATCAAAAAGAATATTTTACGCAAAGTCTGCTAACCCCTTTCCGAAGCGTTCAAGAAAGCTGTGTAAAATAGCGGCGGTCATACCCCAGATTACCTTATCCCCATATTGATAAAAGTAAATCGGATACTCCTGATGGAAGTCCTTATGCGGATCCAGATGGGGCACCAGTTCAAAGGGGAAATCGTCTTTCCGACTGACCTGTATATGCGCGGTTCCGATCCGGGGCTCATTTTTCAAAAACCAGGAAAGCGGAACCGTAAAAATATCCGCGACCTCATCTTGGTTATAATTCCACTTTTTATAATCAGCATCAGATCCAGTAATGTTTTTCTCCGGATTCCAGATACCCACAAAAGGATACACCATAAACCCGTTATGGGCCGCAAAAAAATCCAGCGTCCCGCAAAGTTGTATATCGTTGTAACGAACTCCCAGTTCTTCGGAAGCTTCCCGCACAGCTGCTGCCGCAAAATTCAGGTCGCCGCTTTCCCTGCGGCCGCCGGGGAAACAGATATCGCCGGGCTGCCAGCCTAATTTGCCGGAACGGACTTCAAATAACAGTTCCGGGCCTTCCCTGCCCGGAAGCAACAACAGGAGAACCGAAGCTGTCCGCATCACCACGCCCGTCTGATCCAGACGGGGACGGCGGGCACTGGTCTCCTGTTGAATCCATGCAGCCATTGCATGTAACTCTTTCATTAATGCATCCTCCACTCCGCTCATATAAGCATTGCGGAATAAACAGAATCACAAAATAAAATTACCTGCTATTCTTTAAAACTTTACTTGACAAATAGATCCCACAAAATAACTGCCGCTGCGCCGGGAATACCAAAGAAACCTGCAATCAGCGCCTTGATTATCGTAATTTTAACCGTTACGCCGAACAACACGCCCCCCAGCAGGTTTGCCAGCCACAGCATGATGGCGCCAATGATCCCGTTCCAGACCAGCTTGAAGGGAAGCGCCAGCAATTTAACAATAATGAACAAAATAATTACGCCCATTGCCAGTGAGCCCAGCGAAGCTAAAATTTCCATAAACTCCTCCTTATTTCGTAATACGAATCCTGTTTTCCAGCGCTTTAGCCAATGTCACTTCATCCGCATATTCCAAGTCACCGCCCATGGGCAGGCCCCGGGCAATCCGGCTTACGATAACCGGCTGGTTCCGCAGCAGCTGCGCCAGATACGCGGCTGTGGCTTCCCCTTCTACATTACTGTTAGTAGCAAGGATCACTTCTTTTACATCGTTTTTTCCCAGGCGGAACAGCAGTTCTTTGATCCGCAGTTCTTCCGGCCCTATGCCATCCAACGGCGAAAGGCAACCGTGCAAAACGTGGTAAATTCCCGTATAGCCATGACTGCGTTCCATGGCCATGGCATCCTGGGGCTGTTCCACCACGCAAATTGTACTGTGATCCCGTTTTTCGTCTCCACAGATTGAGCAGACATCACTGTCTGTAAGATTAAAACATTCTTTGCAAAACCGGATATCCTGTTTCGCCTGCAGCAGCGTTTCAGCCAGACGCCGTACATCCGCTTCCGGCATATCAATAATATGGTAGGCCAGACGCAGCGCCGACTTATTACCTATTCCCGGAAGACGCCGGAACTGTTCATATACATTGTTCAGCGGTTTAATCAGGCCAGCCATGTTACATTCCCGGAATCTTCATGCCACCGGTAATTTTATTCATCTCTGCTTCGGAAACAGCATCCACCTGATGCATAGCTTCATTTACCGCAGCCAGGATCAGGTCCTGCAGCATTTCCACGTCCTCCGGATCGACGACCTGGGGATCCAGTACAACGCTTGTCAGTTCCTTTTTACCGGTTACGGTAACTTTTACTGCTCCGCCTCCGGCCGTACTTTCAAAGGTGCGGGCCTGCAGATCCGCCTGGGCCTTCTGCATTTCCGCCTGCATCTTCTGTACTCTCTGGATCATACCTTGCATATTACCCATACCGCCCATGCCGGGGAATTTCATACCTTTCATCTTGTCGTCCTCCTATTTTCACTATAAATTGTATTTGTGTTTTTTCTATGTTGATATTTTACAACCACTACACTTTATGTAACGTTGCGTTAAACATTTCCATGGCTTTTTTTGTGCTGGCAGATACATTCGGTTCCGGTTTATCCCCTGACACTTGGGATTGTTGCGAAACAAGCTCCTTCTCCGTTGGAGCAGCATTAACCGAAGCTGTATTTCCCCCCGAAGAATCGGATTTTACTTTTACAGAGCCTGCCGACTGTGCAGCAGTTGTTTTGGAAGTTGTCCCCGACCTACCGCCTTTTGCAGGAACTGATCCCGCAGGTTTTCCTCCCGTATCCACGACACACTGCAGCCGGATGGGTATCCGTGCTACCCGCAGCAAAATTGCCTCCACAACTTCCCGGTAATCGGCTTTCTGCAGACGTTCGCCCAAAAATTTCATTTTGAAACCCAGGATAAGCGTTTGGTTCTCATAGGCCACAACAGAACCGTGAGAAGCGCAGGACGCAATGGAATTTTTCCCTTCTGCTTTCAGTATTTCCATGGTCCGGCTCCAATACTCATCACCCTGAGCCCAGTCTCCTTTGTAAGGAGTATAACCCCCTGCTGCCGGAACTGTTTCTGTCTGAGATGCTGCTTCCGGTAACTTAGGTTTGGAAGAAACCGCATGCGCAACAGTTTGCGCGACATTCTCCTTTTCCTTCTCAACAGGAATAGTAGTTCGCACAGGCGTTGTGGGAATTGCATCTGCTATCGGCTGTTCAGGTTTGACAGGAAGCGCTCCCGACTGTGCTGTTTTTTGTTTTTCCGTTTTAACCTTTTCCGGTTTTGCCGGCTCCGGCTTGGGCGGTTCCGCTTTTCTTTGTTCCGGTTTGGGCGGTTCCTGGTTTATTCTTTCCGGTAAAGGCTCCGGCGCTGCCACTTTTACTGCAGAATCCGCCGGTTTTGCCTCTCCCGAAACAACAATGCCCTGTTCCCTGATCGCCGCCAGTTCCCGTTCCAGTTGGTTGATACGGGCTGCCAGCACTTTTAACGTGCGGTTATCCTCACGGCACAAATCGTACAGACACATTTCTGCCGTGATCCGCCCCCGGGCCGTAAACCGCAATTCGTTCATTGCCTGGTGGATAATCTCCTGGGCCGCCAGGATTCTCTCACCCGAATACAATGGAGAAATCTTTCCCAGTTCCTCCGCCGTATCGGTTACATAGATGGACTGATACTCTGGTGCAGCCTTGTAAAGCAGCAGCGCCCGCAGATAACCGGACAGTTCAATCAGGATCTGGCTGATATCTTTCCCCTGCATCAGCAGACGGTCAAAGATCAGCAAGGCGTCCGTCACTTCTCGGCGTCCTACCGCGTTTACCAGTTCCCGCAGGATCTCCCTGCCGATGATGCCGCGAACGGAGCGGACCGTTTCTGTCGTTACGGACTCTGCCATGACGCCGCACTGCTCCAACAGGCTCAGGGCGTCACGCATGCCGCCTTCGGAAGCCGCCGCGATCAGCTCCAGTGCTTCTTTGTCCGCTTTTATATCGCTGCCTTCCGCTACCTTTTGCAGATGGGCCACGATTTCCTCCTGGGTGATAGGATGGAAATCAAACCGCTGACAGCGGGAATGAATGGTTGGCAGAATTTTCTGGGGTTCCGTCGTCGCCAGTATGAACACTACATGTTCGGGAGGTTCTTCCAGAGTCTTCAGCAGTGCGTTGCAGGCCTCCGTAGTCAGCATATGGGCTTCGTCGATGATGTAGACCTTGTACCGGCAGTTTACCGGCGCAAAGTCTGCGTTCTTGTTCAGGTTTTTAATATCGTCCACGCCGCGGTTGGAAGCAGCGTCCAGCTCCTGCACGTCCATTGCACTACCGTCCGTAATCTGACGGCAGTTCAGGCATTCCCCGCAGGGATGGTCCGTGGGTCCCTTCACGCAGTTCAGTGCCTTGGCAAATATACGGGCCGTGGTGGTCTTTCCCGTGCCCCGTGGACCGGTGAACAAATAGGCGTGAGCGATGCGGCCGCTGGTGAGAGCGTTCATCAGGGCCTGCTTCACCGGGGCCTGTCCTACCAGCGTTTCAAAGCTGGAGGGGCGCCAGCGCAGGTATAAAGTTTGGTAAGCCATATCGCACATCCTTTCCGTTCCGGTATCAGCACAGCAGCGCCGGAACCGTTCAGCCATTCAAGAGGTCTCGTCCGCCGCCGGTATCATTTTCAATTCTATTTTATTATTATAGTAAAAATTGACGCAAATAACAATGAATTTAATTTGAAATCTGTTGAGAAAATAAAGAACAGCGGGGAAAAGACTTCGCAAAACCGCTCACATTTGCTTCAGAACTTTTCCCCACTGTTCTTCATATACATCCAAAAGCGTCGTATTACATTTACACAGCCGCTAACGCGATGCTTTTTCTGTACGCAGGGAGAGCCATGCCCTGCCATTGCCAGTCATGCCAGATTTCCTGGGCTGTGGTTCCCTGGAACAGCCGTACTACTGATTTTTTAACAAAACCGCAATACGCATCCTGTCTTTCCTCGGGAACTTCTGCCAGTTTTTCTTCCAAAAATTTCAGTTTCCGGGTCACGTTCAGCTTTCTCTGCTCACTTTCAACGATTCTTTCAGTCGTTACAAACAATTCTCTCATAAAATCTTTCTACCTTCCTTTTCTTTTTTTCTAAGTTCTGCTGCCGTGATGCCGTGCTCGTACACAAAGACACGCTGATTCATTCGCCTGTACGAACAAACCCATGTAACCAGCGTCTCCCTGCAAAAAAAACAAAGCCTCGGCGCCATGCAGTGCCAAGACTTCTTGTGGACACGGGATACTTAGCAGAACAACGAAGATAATTATAGCACACTTTCCAAAAAAAGCAAGAGGGGAAATGTGAAAAACCATTCACAAAAAAAGCAGCCCTTTTCGGACTGCTTTTCTTTGGTTTTCCTGTAAGACCGCAGGGCAGGCGCCCCCGCGGCGCATGAAGGGATCCGCTTAGTGCTGCTTCCTTCCGGACCTGACACGGTTCACAGGCCTCCATCGCGCAGGACCTGCCGCTACAGCCTTACAGAAAAACCGTTTGTTATATATTTTGAAGAAAAAAGCCGCGACGCGGCCATATTTTTAAGTGGCGGAGAGAGAGGGATTCGAACCCTCGGTACGGTTTCCCGTACACACGCTTTCCAGGCGTGCACCTTCAACCGCTCGGTCATCTCTCCGGTTGTAGGAAATAAGGCTATTTAATTATAATTACGTGGCTGAAGGTCAGCCACGTAAGATATTATACGGACAATTCACTGTTCTGTCAAGAACTTTTTATTGGCAGCGCAATGTATTATGCACTGGCGTTACTCGTCACTCTCTTCATCCGGCATTACCCAGAGAGTGCGGTTGGCGTTCAGCAAAATGTTCTGGGCCGTGCTGCCCATCAGCAGGCCTTTGATGGGTCCCGCCCCAGTTTTTCCGGTAATGACAAGGCTGCAGTTTTCTTCTTCCGCCAGCTTGCAGACTTCTTTGGACGCGGCGCCGCCGTCAGCTATCACATAGCGGGACTGGATACCGAAGTCCTGCATCTCGTTGCAGAGTTCCTGCAGCATGTCTTCCGCCATCTCCTTGCTTTCCCGCAGTTCTTCGTCACCCCGCACACCTTCGATGACATGGACAAAGATGACCTCTCCCACATTTTCCCGCAGGTTGCGGATAAAGTTCAGGGCAATGAGGGACTTCCTGGAAAAATCCGTAGGCAGCAGGATGCGGCGCAGGTAATCGTCACATTTGTAGTCGCCCTTCACCACCAGGGTGGGGATGTCGATGGCCCGTACTACGTTGAAAGTGCTGCTGCCGCGGAAGGTGCTGGCCCATACCCCTTTCCCGTGGGAGGCCATGATCAACAGGTTGATGTCGTACTGGTCCACGGATTTCTGGATGCCGTCCAGCACATCCTGGTTGCTTACCCACAGGATCTCCACATTGTCGTAGCCAGCGTTTCTGATATCCTGGGCCAGCCCCTTTAAACGACTGTAAGTCTTTTTATAATAGGGGGTGGTCTGCGCAAAATTCTCTGATTTCCTTACAACGTGAAGCAGATACACCTCGGTCCCCGGGTCAAGGCAAACGCTGTAAAATACGTCCAGCATGCGGGAGGTCAGCTCCGACAGGTCCAGGGCCAGCATTACTCTGGAAAACATTTCCCAATTCTCCTTCAAAAACTCTTACTGCATTTTATCGTTGCAGGAACGGAAGCCATCAACCGGCTCCGCCCCGCATTTTAAACAACCTGCAAAGAATCAATACACGTTCATCACTTTGCCCGGATTCAGGATATCCAGCGGATCCAGGGCTTTTTTAATAGCTTTCATCATAGCCAGTTCTACCGGATCAGTGTATTTTTCCATGGCGTAAACCTTCTTGGCGCCGATACCGTGCTCGCCGGAGATGCGGCCGCCCAGGCTGTACACATAAGAATAGGCTGTTTCATGGAAGGCGTGCTGCTGTTCCTCCCAGGCTTTGTCGTCCATATCGCACTTCATGTGCTGGAAATGCAGGTTGCCGTCGCCGGCATGGGCCAGGCAGAACATGGTGAAATCATATTTCTTCGCTTCTTCCGTGAGACGTTTGATGCAGTTTGCAATCTGGTCAACGGGAACCACCAGATCGTCCGACTGGGCGATCCTGCTCAGGGAACGGGTGGACTCCAGGCAGTTCTTCCGCACGGTCCACACGCGCTCATCCGCTTCCAGCACATCGATGGCGCCGGATTCTTCGCAGATCTCCGCCAGTTTTTCCATCTTGGCGTCCACTTCTTCTTCATTGAAGGTCTCCATGCTTACAATAAGGTAGCACACGCCTTCGTCGTAATGGGGCAGTTTGATCTCGCTGTATTCGCAGGAACTCTTCAGGAAGTTGCTGTCCATGAATTCCACGCTGGTAGGCTCCAGACCGGCCTTAACCAGGTTCGGCACCAGGGTAACGGCTTTATCCAGGTCGTCATAAACAGCGGCCACGTCCACTTTAAAAGGAGGCAGCGGCAGCAGTTTCAACGTTGCTTTGCAGATGATGCCCAGGGTTCCTTCCGAGCCCATGATCAGCTGTTCCAGGCAGTATCCTGTGCTGCACTTTTTCAGGCGGGATCCCAAAGTTGTGATTTCGCCGGTGGGAGTCACCACTTCCACGGAATACACCTGGTTCCGGGTGGTGCCGTAACGGACCGCCTTGTTGCCGCCCGCGTTGGTGGCGATGTTGCCGCCGATGAGGCAGCTTTCCGCGCTGCAGGGATCCCCGGCGTACAGCAGGCCCTTCGCTTTGGCCGCCATCTGGATGTCGATGGTGCGGGCGCCGGCTTCCACCACGGCGTACATGGCGTCTTCGTTGATTTCAATAATCTTATTCATCTTTTCCATGTTCAGCACGATGCCGCCCAGTACGGGGATAGCGCCGTCGGAAACGCTGGTGCCTGCGCTGCGTGGGGTCACCGGCACTACAAACCGGTTGGCCAGCTTCATGACCGCAGCCACTTCTTCCGTGCTGTTGACCCAGACCACCACTTCCGGCAGGTGCATCAGACGGGGATCCGTCTCTTCATCCGTTTTGAAACGGTCCAGCGTTTCCGCATCAGTCTTTACATTGTCCGCGCCAACAACTTTTACCAGTTCTTCCAGCAGCTCGGGGGTTACGGGATTGTACTTGTCCATAGAAATTCTCCTTTATACATTAAAAATCTTTCCCGGGTTCAGGATGTTCTTCGGGTCAACCGCCCGTTTGATCATCCGCATGTATTCCAGTTCGGAAGGCTCCGTATACTCTTCCATGTAGTGAAGTTTCTTGGCGCCGATGCCGTGCTCGCCGGACAGGCGGCCGCCTAAACTGTACACGTAGGGATAGGCTTCTTTATGGAATTTCTCCACGTTCTCGTTCCACTCTTCTTCCGTCAGATTCTTACGGCACATGCACACATGCAGATTGCCGTCCCCGGCATGGCCCAGCACCATCACCTCAAAGGGATAATGGTCGCCCATAGCCTTCACATGCTCGATGGTCTCCGCCACTTTATGCACGGGCACCACAAAATCATCGGTAATGGTCACGTCGGCCAGAATCCGCAGGGATTCCTGGCAGTTGCGGCGCAGGCTCCACAGTCGGTCATCCGCTTCCAGCACTTCCAGCGCTCCCGCTTCTTCGCACAGCTCGCTTAATTTCTCCAGGCCGGAGTCCAGCTGGTCTTCATCAAAAGTTTCTACTGTCACATACACAAAATTGGCAACGTCCCGGTGGGGTACATTAATCTCACAGAAGGTGGTGCTGCTGCGGACAAAGCTGTTGTCCATAAATTCGATGCTGGTGGGATTCAGGCCTGCTTTGATCACGGTAGGCACAAGGCGGGCCGCCTTCTCCACACTGTCGAACATGGCCAGCACATCAAAACGGTAGGGTGCCAGAGGCTGCAGCTTCAGCGTAACTTTCGTGATAATACCCAGGGTTCCTTCCGAACCCATGATCAGCTGCTCCAGGGCATAACCCGTGGTCTTCTTTTTCAGGCAGGCGCCTACGTTCATAATCTCGCCGGTGGGGGTGACCACTTCCATGCCGTAGACCTGGTCACGGGTCACACCGTAGCGGATGGCCTTCATGCCGCCGGCATTGGTGGCAAGGTTGCCGCCGATCTGGCAGGTTTCCGCGCTGCTGGGGTCCCCGGCATAGACCAGGTCGTGTTCCTTCGCGGCAGCCTGACAGGCTTTCACCAGGGCGCCCGCTTCCGCCACCATGTACAGCCCTTCCGTGTTCACTTCCAGGATACGGTCCATCCGGCCCATCAGCAGGATGATGCCGCCGCATACCGCGATGGCCCCGTCCGACAGGCTGGTGCCGGCGCTGCGCACGGTGATGGGAACATTGGCCTCATTGGCCAGTTTCACGATGGCCGCTACCTCCTCCGTGGAACCGGGGGCCACTACGGCTTCCGGTGTGTGGAATTTGGACGGATCGGTCTCTTCGTCCGTCTTGTACTGGTCCAGCGTGTCCGGGTCAACAAACACATGCTCCTTGCCCACAATGGCCTGCAGGCCCGCGATAAACTTTTCGTCAACTTTGTTATACATACGTTTCCCCCCTGCAACTGTTTAAAGCATTTGAAGCACACAAAAGCAATTAGATGTGCTTGCTGAGTCAGGAAATCACTGATGAATTCTTTAATCTTTACCATATTTTCGCAAATGGATTTGCCAGCGTTTTCCTGATTTATTACATTTAGCTTTTAATGAAGATACTATAATATAATATTATATCATCTTTTTATTTCGATAGCCATACACACCGCAACAGTTTTTCCAAAACGGCAGGATATTCTTCCGTCAAACTGTAACGGTTCACCCGCTCCCCGATTTGGTGCAAATCCTTGCCCCAGGGACCGAACAGGAAAAACGGGATCTGCAGCCGCGCCAGCGCTTCCATGTCGAAATGATAGGCATCACCCCATAACGGCGTGTTAGCCTGATAGGCGTTGGCCGTAGTACCAACGGAAAGTCCGCAGTAGCTGCAGTCGGACACGCCGGGAAAATAGGGTTCAATTTTAACCTTTTGTAAAGCTATTATAGATTTTTTATATAATTCAAACCGCGCCGCATTTTTCATCTCCTCGCTGCGCACCGCCGGATAACAGGGCGGCGCGAAACCCAGCAGCACAAGGGGCTTATCCAAATGAAGGAAATCCAGCGTTGCCTGCATCAGCCAAAGGGTGACTTCCGGATAGGTTTTATGCTGTTCCTGCAGCAGACTCTTAATCTGACTTTCCGTTTCCCGCCAAAATGCTGCAAACCCCTCCTGCTGTTTTGCCTGCTGCCACAGGGTCACCCAGGTCATAATGGCAACTGGCTGCGGCACACTCTCCACCGCCGCCCGGATTTTTTCCAAAAAATAGGCCATCACCTGCGCCGGGGTTTTCCGGAAGGTGAGCACGTTACAGTATCCTGCTGCCCGTCCCGGCAGGGAAAAATCATAGCCTTCCTTCAAATCACGGGCATACATCCACACCGGCGGTACGGACACTTCTCCCTCAAAGGTTTCCGTAAAGGATTCGTCCCCTTCGGTGGCCGCCACGATGCGGGACAAAATACCTAACGGGTTCACTCCGTCCCGGCAACTGCCGATCTGTACCGTCCTGCCCTGTACCAGCACAACCGGCAGCAGCTTGCCGATGCTGCCGGAATAGATTATCTGGGTCCGGCCGTCTGCCGTCCTCTGATTCGGTTCGGCGCAGACTGCCAGACGGTAATCCAGATTATATTGTTCTTTCAATTGTTCCAGCAGCGGCAGGGTTCCCCGCATGCCAACAGAGAACGATTCTTCATCCGGTACGGAGATGAACAGCAGCGCGCCCTTGTCTTCCTTTGAACCTTGCGGTACTGTCTCTGGTTCTGCATGGATTTCTTGCGGCACAGTTTCTACATCTGTATTTGTTTCCTGTGGCGCAGCATCAAACTTCTTCAGCACTGCCTCTGCCCGTTTTTTCAGCACAGCCATCTGCGCCGCAGCGCCGCCCAGCATGTCGCAGCTACCCCTGCCGAAGATCCACTCCCCGGAAAGCAAATCGGTATAGGCTTCCGGAGAAAGTATCTTTTCATTCAAATGCGAAGCAATGCTGTCCATGTCAAAGGCCCAGGGCTCTGCGTCACCATATACATCCGCCGCCACCACGTCATGATGCCCCATAAGGATGACCGTTGGTTTACTTGGCGTATTTGACGTTTTCGCTGTTTCATCTGTTACGACTGTGTTCGATGCGTTACTTACATCGCCAGCCACCGGGTCATTTGCTACTTTTGCTTCGTTTCTTTCAGTTATTGTTTGATCGCTTGTAACCAACGCCCATACAGTACTGCGTCCAAGAGGATCACCCGGTATCGGGAACAGTCCACACTGCTCAGGATATTTCTGAAAATACGGCAGCTTGCGGAAAAAATCCAGCATCCATATTTCAGCCTTCTTTTCCCGTTCCGTGTTGGTCACGCTGCCGCAGGCCATCAGCTGTTTAAGGATTCCCAAAATTTCCTGTTTCATAATTCCGTTCAGTTTATTTCCCTTTGTATCGTTTCAACGAAAACAAGAAACGCTTGCAAGCGCGTTTCGCCTTATCATCAGACTAGTCTCTCAACTTAACGATAGGCTGCTTCTCCCAGGGCAGATACTGATATCCCGTGCAGAAGACCCATGCCTTGTACTGCTCTTCCCAGTCTTTCGTTTCCCGGGCTTTCGTTACGTCCCGTACTCCGGCCGCCGACAGCGGGAAATACCGGTAGGCTTCCTCAAATATCACGCAGGCTTTCGCGGTCTCGCCCTGCTTGTGCTTCTGCTCCGCCAGAAAGCGGAGGCTGTAAAAAATGTACGGATTCACGGTATCGTACAAAGAATCCGGAATGATGGGTTTCGGCGCGTGGGACTGCAGCTTTTCGTTCTTCACCATCTCTTCCGCCTCCGCCACCGCCTGGTCAAGCTTTCCGCTTTCCGCCAGGATATTCAGGCGCCGGTACCAGA
>JAFZIG010000145.1 GCA_017554485.1 Acidaminococcaceae bacterium
GAGAAGCGAATGGAATAAATCATTCCGGTTTGCAAAGCGGGAACGACAATGAGCCTTACAAACTGGTGACATTATGTTGATTGAAGAAAAGGTGTTCAGACGAAAACGCCCTGTGATGGAGCGCATGCTGCAATACGGTTTTCGGAAAAATGAGGGCGGATTCTGTTACGAAACGGCGTTTATGGGCGGGGAGTTTCGTGCGTCCGTTTTTCTTGACAGAAACGGAAAGATTTCCGGCAAAGTCATCGATGTGATGAACGGGGAAGAATACCACCCGCTACGCATGGAAACTTACAACGGCGCTTATGTCAACACCGTACGTAACGCGTATAAAGATGTATTGCAAAAAATTGCGGATACCTGCTGCACCGATGTGGTGTTTGTAGCAGAGCAGTCCAACCGTATTGCTGCCCTGATCTTACAGCGGTATGGTATAAGCCCGGACTTTCCGTTCGGAACAAGTCCCAATGAAGCGTACGGAACCTTCCGTCACCCTGACAACAGCAAATGGTTTGCGCTCATCATGAGTATAAGATGCGCTTCACTGGCAGAGACGGTGAAACGAGTGAGCGGCAAAGTGCCTGATGTGTTGCTCCAACAGGAAGAGGCGCACGTTGACATTATCAATTTAAAAACCGTGCCGGAAGACAGAGAGGCGCTGTATAAAGAAACAGGAATCTATCCGGCATACCATATGAACCATACCCACTGGATTTCCGTCACGCTGGATGTCTCATTGCCGGACGACAGGGTGATGCAGCTTGTAGAAACGAGCTTTAGGCTGACAGCGAAGAAAAATAAGACAAGAGCGGAAGAAAAATCAGACCAGTCTGCAAACAAGCGAATAGATGGTTAAAAAAACAGGAGGTGCCTTATGAAAAAGGTATTAATCGTTTCAGGACACACAGACTTAAACAATTCCTTTGCCAACAAAATCATTCTGGAGAAATTGGCCAAAGACCTGCCGGAAGCTGTCTTTGATTATCTGGACAAAGAATACCCGGACTTTACTGTGAATGTGAAAGCAGAGCAGAAGAAGCTGGTGGAAGCGGATGTTATCGTGCTGCAGTTCCCGGTTTTCTGGTACAGCTATCCGTCCATCATGCACCGCTGGATGGAAGACGTGTTCGTGCACGGCTTTGCTCATGGCAGCAAGGGCAAGGCGCTGCAGGGCAAAAAACTGGTGGCGAGCTTCACTACCGGCGCACCGGAAGAACTGTATGTGAAGGACGGCCCGCAGTTATATCCTATTGAAGAACTTGTCATACCTGCCATTAAAAGCACGGCGAACCTGTGCGGCATGGAGTATGCAGGTTTCATCTATACTGGCGGCGTAAGTTACGCCAGCCGCCCGGACGCGGAACAGATAAAAGTGATGCGTGCCAAAGCGGAAAATCACGCGGAACGGCTGGAAGCATTGCTAAACGAGATTTGAGGTAAAAGCTGATGATCGTTTTAGCATTATGGAGGAAATGCTTTTGGTAATTGTTGATGGAAAACCGTACATTGAAGAAAAGGTTTGTTGAATAACCTATGGAGATAAGTCATGAAAGAAGAATGTCTGATCTGCAAGGCTCCGCTTGAATATCTTGAAACGGTGTCGTTGTGGAGATGGAAAAGCCGGAAGTGATTTGTCATTTTTCTTCGCAGAATAACCAGTGCATTGGTAAACGCTGCCCGTTTTCCAAAATAAATCATTGATTTAAGATTCGGTGTGGCGAGGCGGTTCTGGAGTTTGCAAGCAAGTCCAGGTTTTCTTTTCTTTTTCATTTCTGTTACCAAAACTACCTTTACTTTTTAAGCAGAAAATGATAAAATAAGTAAAGAAATTAAGGAGAACAATCTGCATGATTTCCTATGAGCGGCTTGAAAAACATCTGAAAGAAAAAGGGCTTACAAAATCGTCTTTGACACAAAACCCGGGCGTATCTTCGCGCACCATCGCCAAGCTGGCGAAAGGTGAGAAGATATCCAGGCTTACGTTGCAGAAGATTGCAGACTTTTTGATTTGCGACCCGGCGGATTTATACCGGGTCGTCTCCGCCAACCACATTCTTCAACGGCTTCGGGAAGAAAAGGAAACAAAGCTGTCCGGCGGTCTTTATCACGAACTGCAGGTACGGATGACGTACAATTCCAACCATATGGAGGGCAGTCGTCTGACAGAAGAGCAGACAAGGATGATTTTTGAGACCAACACCCTTGACGCAGGGGGTGGTGTGCCCGTTGACGATATTCTGGAAACCGTACATCATTTCCGTGCTGTCGATTATGTGATTGATGTGGCGGAAGAAGTTCTCACAGAGGAAACGATAAAGAAATTGCACTATATTTTAAAACACGACACGAAGGACGCATCCCTGGCCTGGTTTGCCATCGGGGAGTATAAGAAACGGCCTAATGTGGTGGGCGGGAAAAGAACAGCAGCGCCGGGAGAAGTTGCGGAAAAAATGCAGCAGCTGCTTGCGCGGTACAACGGCATACCAAAAGTGACGGTAAACGATATTATCGGGTTCCACGCAGAGTTTGAACAGATCCATCCCTTTCAGGACGGCAACGGCAGGGTCGGGCGCCTTATCGCATTGAAAGAATGTCTGCGCCATAACGTGATTCCTTTTATCATTGAAGATTCCAAGAAGAACTTTTATTACAAAGGTCTGGCCAACTGGAACAGGGAAAAAGGCTGGCTGACAGATACCTGCCTTGACGGGCAGGACACATTTAAGAGGCTGCTTGCCATGTTTGAGGTTGAAAAAAACGGTTTACAGGAAAACAATATAACAATAGAAAACCTAATTCCAGGAGGAAACTGACATGATTTGGGAAACACATAAAACTCACGAAATGCTTGTTTTATGAGTTTTATGTGCTATAATAACGTTGAAAACGCAAATTGGAGACAAGATAAAAATGAAAAAACGCGCAGGAAAATAAAAAACAGGAAGACGATGCGAGTTCGTCTCCCTGTTTTTAATTGTATTAACCTGCGCCCGGTTTCTACCTAAACTGCCATCATAATAGGGACTTCATTGTCCAACACTGGCACACTGTTTTCATATAAATCATCCGGCCCCATATCAATCATGCTGTTCCAGGCAACGGTATCATCAGAAACATGCGCCTTTACGAAAAACTCATAATCCTTTAATGGTTGGAATAACTTCTCTTCCAGCATCCAACTGCAATCATAAATACGGATTTCGCCTGATTTAAAAGTAAGCAACAATTTGTAGTCCATTAATGGAATTACAGCGGAAACTGCCGGAATTAAATCCGGGCGGTCTTCATATTTAAATCTTTCTTCCATATCGTTTCACCTGTTTTGCTAATCAATTCGAGTCGGCATTTTGCCGCCAAGCAAATCATTCCAAGCTTGCAAAATTTCATCCCGATGTTTTAAAGTCCATTCTTTGGCGTCTCGCTGTTGTTGCGGTTTCAGGTTCCCGTTTATCATTTCTCCGTCAAGCCCTATTTGAGCTGATTCGTTTCCGTATCTGGCATGGATATGTTCAAGATTATGACGCATTCCTTTTTCCTGGTGAATCCTGAACTGTATTCCTTTGTATGTACCTATTGTCGGCATCAAAAGACTCCTTGTATTCATTATACCATTTTTATGCGATTTCTCAACTCATGAATGATATTTTGTCTTTTTTGATTCTCGTACGAACAAATCCTATTGTAGAAGAATGCAACTGCAAAATAAAGCTGTTTTTCGCTCCGTTTGTGAAAAGAAGTTCACAATCAAAAGTAAAAATCGTGATTTTTCATAAAAAGCGATAGTTTCTCATAACTTTGTGAAGAGTCTGTGAACATGGACAGGAGAGAATTTTTAAAAGTGAGGAGAGACGGCAGCCGGAATGGCAGGCACAGGAGTGAAAGAGGAGAGCGATTATGAAAAAAGTCATCGTTGTTTTGGTATCAATTGCCATGTTATTATTAGGAGCAGCCTGCGGTGCGGAAACGCCTGGCAAGAAAGGCGGGGCCGAAGCGCCGAAGGCGCAGGCCAATGCGACAGCCACAACGGCAGATAAAAACGCGGCGGCGGACTCAATCAAATTAAAAATTACCGCCAAGGGAAAAACCCTGACGGCGGTAATGGAAAACAATTCTACTGTACAGGCCTTTGCTAAAAAACTCCCGGTGACGCTGAAAATGGAAAACCTGTATAACCGTGAGATGTGCTATCATTACGGCAACGGCGCGTTTCCTACCGGTACGCTTCGCTCCGACAGGTACGAAGTGGGAGACATCATCTACTGGCCGCCCCGGGGCAGTTTTGTGATCCTGTACCTGCAGAACGGCGAAGAGTTTGAACGCCAGCACATGGGGCGCATCAGTGACAATGTGGATTTCTTCCGTAACGCCGGCGATGTGGACGTGACCTTTGAAATACTGAAATAGCATAATCAATAATATGACCTGCACATGGTTGTTATCTCTTTTTCCGCTGCAGTATTTCATTTTTTAAAAAAAGCTTGTATTTTTCATCAGTGCGGATTGGATGCAGTTTTCCCCGTTTCATAAGATCGTCAATATTTTGACGGGAACAATCCAACAGCTTGCAGGCCTGCGC
>JAFZIG010000146.1 GCA_017554485.1 Acidaminococcaceae bacterium
CCAACATATGGATATGGTCCGGACAAATTTCTCCCTCTATAATTTCTACGCCTTTCCATTTACATAACACGCGCAGAATCTCTCGTATTGCCTCTCGCTTTTCAACATAGAAAACTTTTCTCCGATATTTGGGAGCAAATATGATATGGTACTTACAATTCCATTTGGTATGTGCTAAACTATGGGTGGCATTATCTTGTTCTTTTGACATCTTAATGTCCTCCTAACGTGTTCGGCGTGACTGGCAGGTCATCGACATTGTAACACGTTAGGATCTTTTTATTTTGTACGCTTCACACTCACCCGCTTAAGCTCCACGGAACCTCGCCACTATGGCGAGGTTTTCATGCATACAAAAAGAAGAGATACCGGGTTAATCCGATATCTCTTTTCTTTTTACATTTCAAACCACTTTTTAATCTCTTCGTCGCTCATATCACCCAGCTTGTTGGCGTCCAGGCAATCTTTAACCTCTGCCTTGGGCACGGCATTGCGGACGGTCTCCGCGCTGCTCTTGGGACCGCTGCTCTTGCTGGTGCAGAAGGGATATACCTTCTTCCCTTCCAGGTTCACCTTTTCCAGGAAGGAAAGGATGATGTTGGGGCAGTTGAACCACCAGATGGGGAACCCGATGGCGATCTTCTCATAACGGCTGCAGTCCGGCAGCGTGCCTTTGATTTCCGGACGGGCACCGGAGGCTTTTTCCATGCCTGCCTTAGCCACACAAAGACCGTACATGGAAGGATAGGCTTTCACCGGCTGTATGCGCCAGGTATTGCCATGCACCACGGAAGCGATCTTCTGAGCCGCCTTATCCGTAACGCCGGACCAGGAATAATACACCACCAGAATTTTTCCGGCCATCTGGGGCTTCCGGTTTTCAAACCGGGGCCTGCTGGGATGGTTGCCTCCCGGCCTGTTTCCGTTACGTTCTGCATTGCCGTCCCGGTTGTTGCCCTTCCAAAACTTGCGGGGCGGTTTGCCGCCCGGTCTGGGAGCGGGCTTCTGGCCCTGTCTGGCAGGCTTGCCTCCCTGCCCTCCATTGGGTTTTCCTTCATAATTCGTATTAGCCTTATCTGCTCCGGCTACACCGGCAGCCTGATTCGCGTTCTGTTCCGGCGCGCCCTCACCTGCAGGTGCGTTCGTATTCTTTTTATAAAAACGTTTACCCTTCGCCATAGGTTTCACACTCTTTCTTTAAATTTAGAGCTAAGCAGCCCCATCTCGCTTCATGCACATGCCTTACCGGCATCGCACTCTTTTCACTAATCTGATAATCTCGCTTCATACACACGCCTCACCGGCTGTGTCACACTCTTTCTGCAAATTTTAAGAAGGCTTCATAGCCACGTCTTGCTTCATACACGTCTGCCTTGCTGGTTGCTTCCCAAGGGGCGTGCATGCTCAGCACCGGCACGCCGCTGTCGATGACGTTCATGCCGTACAGCGCCATGATGTAGGCGATGGTACCGCCGCCGCCCAGGTCCACCTTGCCCAGCTCCGACATCTGGAAATTGATCTTCTCTTTGGCAAAAATATCGCGGATATGGGCGATGTACTCCGCGTTGGCGTCATTGGAACCGCTTTTGCCCCGGGCGCCGGTGAACTTATTCAGCACCAGCCCTTTGCTCAGGTAAGCCACGTTCTTCTTATCAAAGGATGATGCGTACAGCGGATCAAAAGCACTGCTCACATCGCTGGATAACATCGTGCTGTTGGCCAGCGTACGGCGCAGAGCCAGATCCGTACCGCAACCCAGCAGGGCCAGCAGTTCCGCCACGGTGTTTTCAAAGAACAGCCCCTGCATGCCAGTGGCCCCTACGCTGCCGATCTCTTCCTTATCTACCAGCAGGCAACAGGTGGTGCGTGACACATCCTTCACGTCCAGCATGGCCTTGTAGGAACCGTAAGCGCAGACCCGGTCGTCCTGTCCGTAGGACAAGACCATGCTCCGGTCAAAGCCCGCTTCCCGGGCACGGCCTGCCGGCACCACTTCCAGCTCTGCAGACAGGAAGTCTTCCTCTTCCACGCCGAACTGCTTTTTCAGGATGGCCAGCACGCCTTTCTTCACAGCTTCCTTGCCTGCAGACTTCTTCTCTTCCTCTTTCACATTGCGGCCCAGTTTGATGGGCTGGTTGCCTACGATCACATCCAAGGCTTCCCCTTCCACCACGGTAGTCCCCTTTTTGTTCATCTGATCCTGAGCCAGGTGGATCAGCAGATCAGACACGAAGAACACAGGGTCTTCCGGCTTTTCGCCTATCGCCACTTTCACCACCGTGCCGTCCTTTTTGACGATGACCCCATGAATGGCCAGCGGGATCGCTACCCACTGATACTTTTTGATGCCGCCGTAGTAATGGGTATCCAACAGGGCCAGGCCACCCTCTTCATACAAGGGGTTCTGCTTCACGTCCATGCGGGGGGAATCAATGTGGGCCCCCAGGATGTTCATGCCGTTCTCAATAGGCTCCCTGCCAATGTTGAACATGGCGATGCCTTTTTTCATGTTGATACGGTACACCTTATCCCCGGCCTGCAGCTTTTTGCCGCCCGCAATCAAGGCATCAAGGTCCTTGTAGCCAGACGCTTTCATTTCCGCCAGGATGAGCTCCACGCATTCCCGCTCCGTCTTGCCTTCGCTCAGGAAATCCAGGTAGCCTTTACAGAACTCATGGCAGGCCTTCACCTGGGCCGGCGTATATTTTTCCCACGTGCTCTTATGTTCCACTCTGTTTCGTCCTTTCATTTACGGGTTCGCATCCTCTTGCGCGCTTACAGTCTTTTCCGCGTTCCCGCACTTACTGTTTCCTCACATACTTCTTTAACAGAATCACCCAAAATACTTTTTCTCAAACTCTTCCACCGGAATGGGATCGGAGAAGTAAAATCCCTGCAGGTAATCGCACTGCATCTCCTGCAGATACCGCACCTGCTCTTCCGTCTCCACACCTTCGGCCACCACTTCCATGTCCAAGGTTCTGGCCAAACCGACTACCAGCCGGATGATCTGCTTACCCCGTTCCCACTGGTCCATCCGCTGCAGAAAACCCATGTCCAGCTTCAAAATATCAGCGTGAACATTCTGCAGCATATTCAGGGAAGAATAGCCGCTGCCGAAATCGTCCAGCCCTACCAGAAAACCTCTGGCCCGCAACTTTTCAATAATAGTGTTGCATGCCTCGTAATTCTCGATAAAGGTTGACTCCGTAACCTCCAGATGGAGACGGGCGGGATTGATTTGGTACTTATCTGCCAGACGGATAAAGATCCCTGCCACATCACCGTAATACAGGTCTTTCGGGGAAACGTTCACGGAAATACAGATGTCCCCGTGCCCGGCCTTTGCCCAGGACGCCAGCTGTTTGGCCGCCTGCTCCCAGATGAAATAATCCATACGGTAGATGTCGTCCGACCGTTCCAGAATGGGAATGAACTCTGTGGGCAGGATCAGGCCCCGGTCCCTGTGGAACCAGCGGGCCAACGCCTCTGCCCGGTGCATCTTGCCGTCCAGCCCGATCTGGGGCTGCAGGAAAAGCCGGATTTCCCCATTCTTCAGAGCATCGTCAAAATCGTTCAGGATCTGCCGCTCCCGGACAGCCGTTTCCAGCAGCCTTTGTTCAAACCGCTGCTCCGCGTACACGTTCTCCGTACGGATGGACTGGATCGCCATGGTGGTACGGTCCAGCATCTGGCCCAGGGAACAGCCCCGGTCCAGCTTTTCGTACACGCCTACCTGGTAACGCACATGATAGGACCGGCCCATGAGGTTCCCCGCCAGCAGCTTCAGATCCTTTTCCAGCGGGATGTCCGCAAAGACACTGTGAGGGACACAGAACACAAAGTTATCCCGGCCGATGCGCCCGTACAACGCCCCATAGGATTTGTGGAGAGACTCCAGGTAGTCAGCCAGACCGATCAGCAGGCGGTCACACTTATTAGTGCCAAACAGCTGGGTAATCAGGTCAAAGCCCCGGATTTTGATCTGGACCAGATCGAAGTCCTGGTCCGGTTCGTCGCTCAGTCGCGCACGGAGACTTTCGCTGAAGCCTTTCATGTTGTAGATCCGGGTGAGCAGATCGTGGCGCAGGTTAAACTTGGCCGTATTGTAATTGCTGACCTCCCGGGTGCTGTCCCGGATGGAGAAATAATCCCCCAGCACTTCACCTTTCCGGTTTCTCAGGTGAATATGCTGCACGACAAAAGTATACTCCTTGTCATCATGCACGTAAGCCTGCCGCCAGATATGGCCGGCACAGTGATCCACTTTGTCATACTGCACCCATTCTTTAAAAGCTTTCCCCAGCTTACGGAGATCCTTTTCCGAGTGGAACAGGCGAAAAGCCTGGTGGTTGGCATAAATGCACCTGCCATCGGCCGCAAAACTGATACTGCCCCGCATATCGTTCTCGTCGGCATAGGACAGCATTTCCAGACGCAGGACCGGCGCCAGCAATTCATCACTCAGATGATCCTCCATCACACCGGACGCCGTTTCCATTCTCGTTTCCAGATCGCTTCCCGGCATCTCTTCCGCAGGGTTTTCCGCAGGCTTGAGGGTCACCATCTCAATGGTGCAGCTCAGGAGTTCCCCCGTATCCATCTCCACTTCTACCGGCAGGGCGTTGATCACATATTCCTGCCCGTCCAGGATCTCACTCTTGGTGATCTTTTTGTGAGAAACACAGGCGTTGTAGCTGATGCAATTCTGGCAGCGGCTGCTGCGTCCCCACACGGAAAAGCAGTTCCTCTGGTAATTCAGCTTCCCGTTCTTGGTGATGGAAAGTTCAAAGCATTCACTGGGGTTCACCAGGCGGACGATCTCATATAAGGGACTCATGGCCTGCAGCATTTCCTGCACTTTGGCAATGGTCAGACGGGGAATACGGTTTTCCTGTTCCGGTCTCAAAAGGGTATCTGAAATCACGATTTGTCTTCCTCCAGAGATACTATAATGAAGAGATTTTACTTCTGTTAGGAATACGGAGCATGCTTAAAAAAAGGGAAATGCGCCCTTCGGGAAAAGCGGCAGTCAGCTCACCTTTTCCTCTTAAACGCAGCCTCATACCCCCTGCTTTGGATAAAGGCCAGCGTGTCCCCGGTAAAGACCAGCGGCGCCTGCTGCAGCTCCCGGATGGTCCGGCTGCCTGTCAGCACCATGATATCCTTCAGGTCGGCAATCACATCCTGCAGATATGTTACGGCTTCCTCTTCGCCATGCTGCAGAAGCACAGTCAGGATATTGCCGCTCATGGCAACTGCGTCCGCGCCCAAAGCGATGGTCTGGGCTGCCTGCCAGCCGCTGCGGATGCCACCGGAAGCGATCAGCGTATCCCAGGGCTTTGCTGCGTGAGCCGCATCAATGAGGCTCCAGGCGGTGGGGATCCCCCAGTCCGCAAACTTTTCATACCGGGCAACATTGCTGCGGGAGGCTTCAATAGCCGCAAAGCTGGTGCCGCCCCATCCTGCCACATTGAAACAGGTAAAGCCCATAGCCTGCAGTTCACGGATCTGCTCTGCCGCCATGCCGCAGCCGGTCTCCTTAATAATAACAGGAACCTCTGTGCAGTCCTGCAAGCGGGCCAGATTTTCTTTAATGAGAGAAAACGTTTTGTCCCCCTCCGGCATGATCAGCTCCTGGGCTGCGTTCAGATGGATCTCCAGGGCGTCGGCGCCAATCATATCCACGGCGGCTTTCGCTTCTTCAGGCTTCGCAAGAGCACTCACGTTGGCAAAAAAGAGCCCATCGGGATTTTCTTCCCGGATCACCGCAAAGGTATCCCCCTGCTGCCCAGTCTTCACCGCCCCATACTGGGAGCCTACCGCCATGGCGACTCCGGTACGTTTAGCCACCGCCGCCAGTTTACGGTTGATTTCTTTAACTTCTGCAGCGCCGCCGGTGATGGCATCCATAAACACCGGCGCCGGCAGCACAAGATGGCCGATCCGTGTGCTGACATCCACACGATCCGGATCTACAGGCGTCAGGCAGTTGTGGAGGAAGCGGACATCCTCCAGCCCGGTGCTGCGGTTTCCGTCACCCAGCTCCAGTGCGTAGCGGATATGGTCTAATTTACGTTGCTCCCGTTTCATAACGATCCCCTGATAATATCAAATAACATCAAACGCTGCAGTCCTGCGGCACAGGTTGTTCACAATCATGCAGCCAGGCCCGTTTTTAACCAACACAGTAATAAAACCAAAAAAGAGGACGGAAAAAACTCCGCCCCCTCCTTGTTGTACTATTATTTGTTAATACCTTCCAGCTGTTCTGCCATCGCATTATTGGATAAATTTTCTTCCGCATTGCCAGCCATGAAAGCCTTCATTTCCGCTTTTTCTTCATCTTTCTTGGCGCGGATCAGGGACAGGCCCACTTTCCGCTTCGCCTGGTCGATCTTAATGATCATCGGGGTTACCACCTGACCGATCTTCAGCACGTCTTCCGGTTTTTCCACGCGGGTATCCGCCAGCTCGGAAACATGGATCATGCCTTCTACTCTATCGTTCAGACGTACCAGGGCGCCAAAGGGCAGGAACCGTTCTACGGTGCCTTCTACCACATCGCCCACATTGAAGCCGGCAGCAGCAGCGATCCAGGGATCTTCCTGGGTGGCTTTGATGGACAGGGAAACGCGGCGGTTCTCTTTGTCAACTTTCTTAACAAAGACCTTCACCATGTCGCCTTCCTTGGCTACGTCTTCCGCTTTCAGGCTGCGGTCATAGGACAGTTCCGTATTGTGGACCAGGCCCACCAGACCGTCAATGACTTCTACGAACAGACCAAAGTCGGCAACTTTTACAACCTTGCCTTCGTAGGTCTCGCCTTCTACGATTTCTTCATAAGCAGCAGCTTCCCTGGCAGCCCGTGCCTCCCTGGCGGCAGCGATCCGGGCTTCCCGGTTGGCCAGCCATTCCTGATGCTTCTGGGCTTTTTCCGCTTTTAAGAGGTCGCGGCGGGAAACGACGATGCGTTTCTTCTCCGGGTTCACTTCGATAATTTCCGCTTCCAGCTCCTGGCCCACATAGGGAGTAAAGTCGTCAATATGACGCAGTTCTACATGGGAAGCAGGCATAAAGCCTTCTACGCCTTCTACCGCCACAGCCAGGCCTACCACCTGTTTCGGCTTGTCGATATCTTTGTCTTTGTCGCGGCCCCGGGCTTTGATTACGCGCAGCACCTTAACGGTGGCCAGACGTCTTTCCCCTTCCGGCAGCTCCTGTACATTTTTCCAGGCGGCTTCCTTTTCCGCGCGAATCTTGGACAGGCGGATAAATTCTTCTGAAGTAGAACCGGGTACTACCACCGCTTCCACTTCATCGCCAACATTTACGGTTCCTACCATTTCATCCGGGTTCGCGTCCACTGCCCAGTCATTCCAGGCAATCAAACCCTCACGTCTATAGCCAAAAGAAATATAAACGCCTTCCTTATCTACCTGAATTACTTTGCCGGTAACGAGTTTGCCGGGATGTACGCCGTAATCTTCCATACTGGCATCAAGCATCGCCTCGAATTCGTTACCCTCTACTTTGTTGATTTCCATGTTTTCCATCGCTATGACAGCCTCCTTAATTATACGTTCCGGAGTGGATGCTCCGGCCGTGATACCTATTTTTCTGCACCCTGTGAACATTTCCGGGGAAAGTTCTTTGGCGGTTTCAATCTGATAGCACCGGGGGCAGATGGCGCTTACCAGCTCGGTCAGGTGCCTGGTGTTGGCACTGTTCCTGCCGCCTATGACGATAAAGGCATCTGTTTCTGCGGCCAGCTTTGCCGCGGCGTTCTGCCTCTCTTTGGTAGCCAGGCAGATGGTCCGCTCCACCCGGTATTCGCCGGGCCGTGCAGCCTGCAGCGCCTGCAGTATTTCCTCAAATTTCGCCAGTTCAAAGGTTGTCTGGATGATGACGCAATATTTGGAAACAAAGGGCACTTCGCCAATATCTTCTTTGCGTTCTAATATTATAGCATTATTTCCGGCAAATGCCAATATGCTTTTTACTTCCGGATGATTTTTTTCTCCTACTATAATTGGCAGGTAACCGTCCTCAAAGGCTTGCCGCGCCTTGTTTTGGCTCATTTTTACGTTGGGACAGGTGGCGTCTAAAATTTTCAATTTTTTTTCAATTGCTTTTTCATAAACGTCCGGTCCTACCCCGTGGGAACGGAAAATAACCGTTTCCCCTTCCGAAAATTGGTCCAGCGAGTCTTTGCAGCCCACACCTCTGGCTGCCAGTTCATCCGTCACCTGGGCGTTGTGCACCAATTGTCCCAGGGTAGCGGCAGGCAGGCTGTCCGTCGCGCCTTCGGCCATGGCTACGGCACGTTTCACGCCGTAGCAGAAGCCGCAGGGATCAGCTACGATTATTTTCATCTTCTAATGCCACCGCCTTTCGCAGTACCAGGACCTCTTCCCGCCAGCGGGCCCCCAGCTCGTCCAGCGCCTCCCGTCCGGTCCCCATGCCGGGGTCGTATTCCATGGGCTTGCCGAAGATGACCCGCACTTTGGGCCAGCCCGGATGCCGTTTTGTATCTGTGCCGTAGATGTAGGCCGGCACGATTTTTGCTTTGCGTTTGATGCCCATCATGAAGGCGCCGCCACCGGCCCGTCCCAGTGTCCCGTCTTTGCTGCGGGTGCCTTCGGGGAAGACGGCCAGCACTTTGTTTTCCTTTAGAATTGTCAGTCCGGTTTTGATGGCTTCCCTGTCCATTTCGCCGCGTTTTACGGGAAAGGCTCCCAGTTTGCGGATGAGGGCACCGAACCAGGCGGGTTTGAAGAGTTCGGATTTGGCCATGAAGTGGATTTTCCGTGTGGCCGCCGCGCCCAGGACCGGCGGGTCCAACAGGCTCAGGTGGTTGCTGGCGATGACGACAGGGCCTTCCGCGGGGATGTTTTCCCGGCCGAAGACTTCCATGCGCAGCCATATCTTAAATACCCAAGGGAAAGTAAGGTAACAAAAGTCATACAAGGTCATGATTGTCTTTCTTTAACTAATTCCAACACTTTGTTTGTTACTTGTTCGATGTTCATCTCAGATGTGTCTAAATAGATGGCGTCGTCGGCCTGGCGCAGGGGGGATACTTCCCGCTCCATGTCCTGTTTGTCGCGGGCGGCAATTTCTTCCTGGAGTTTTTTGTAGTCTACGGTTTCGCCTTTGGCTTCTAATTCGAGGCCGCGGCGGCGGGCCCGTTCTTCCACGGTGGCGGTGAGGTAGATTTTGCACTGGGCATTGGGGAAGACGACGGTGCCGATATCACGGCCGTCCATGACGATGCCGCTTTCGTCGCCCATGCGGCGCTGCTGGTCTACCATGGCGGTGCGCACGTCCGGCACGGCGGCCACTTTGGAGACTAAGCCTGTGACGGCAGCGGTGCGGATGGCGTCGGTGACTTCGGTTCCGTCTACAAAGACGCGGTTCACTGCGTTTTCGGGACGGAAGGAGATGTTAATTTCGTTGGCCAGTTTGCCGGCCAGTTCCGGGGAGAAGGGTTCTCCTGTCTGCAACAGTTTCCAGGTTACGGCCCGGTACATGGCGCCGGTGTCGATGTAGGCAAAGCCCAGTTTGCCGGCGGCCAGTTTGGCGATGGTGCTTTTGCCTGCGCCTGCGGGGCCGTCAATAGCTAAGACAAATCCTTTTTCCATAATAGTATCACCTTTTCAATATATTTTTAGCTGCGCTTATGCCGGCTACGTAGCCGCTGCTGAAGGCGGCCTGCAGGTTGAAGCCGCCGGTGTAGCCGTCTACGTCCATGACTTCGCCGGCGAAGTAGAGGCCGGCGAGGCGTTTGGCTTTCATGGTCCTGGGGTCTATTTCTTTTAAGGCTACGCCGCCTGCAGTGACGATGGCTTCTGACAGGGGCCTGGTGCCGATAAGTGGTATGGTGAAATGCTTCACGGCCTTAATCAGTTCGGCGCGTTCTTCTTTCGAGACCTGGCTCACGGGTTTCTTGCCGTCTAAAAAGGCCGCGTCCAAAACAGGCGCTACCAAGGGTCCGGGGAGCAGTTTGCGGACGATCTCCGCCAGGGTGCTCTTGCTGAATTCCTGTATGTCACGCATGATCCGGGCGTCCAGTTTCTCTTCTGACAGAGCCGGTTTCAAATCGATGGAAAGTTCCAGCTCACACTGGTTAAAGTGCTGCAGCCTTGCAACTTTCCGGCTCATGGTGAGGCAGATGGGCCCGGCGATGCCGCCCCGGATGAACTGCAGCTCGCCGAATTCTTTTGCGACGGGTTTGCCGTCCGCCAGCACAGTGGCTTCAACATTCTTTAAGGAAAGGCCTTCCAGTTCTTCTGTGAAGCCTTCTTCAGGTTCCAGGGGAACCAGCGCCGGCAGCAGCGGTTCCAAGGCCAGGCCCAGGTTGGTCAGGGCCGGCACGAAGTTTCCGTCAGAGCCTGTACCAGGATAGGAGGCGCCGCCTGTACAGACGATCACCGCGTCCGCATCCAGGGTATGCTCTGCGCCCAGCTTCAGCTTGCCCCTTGTTAGGCTACGAAAGTCCTGCCCTTCTCTTCTTCCGTCGTTTTCCACGCTACGGTAACGGACGCCCGAAATCTTTCCGGGTTTCCATACAAAGCCTGTGGCCTGGACGCCGGTCACTAAACGTCCGCCGGCCTTTTGCAGTGCTTTCGTCAGCACTGCGATGACGTCTTTTGCTTTACCGGAAGCGGGAAAGACACGCCCTCCCCGTTCCGTAACGGTTTCCAGGCCGCGCTCCTGAAAGAAGCGCAGCAGGTCTTCGTTGGTAAACTGCTGCAGGGCGCTGAATAAAAACTTCCCATTGCCCGGCAGGTTGGGTACGAACTCACTGATGGGGCAGGCATTGGTGATGTTGCAGCGGCCTTTGCCGGTGATCATCATCTTTTTGCCAGGCTCTTTCATGCGTTCCAGCACCACCACGGATGCGCCCTGCTCTGCGGCTGTGATGCCGGCCATGAGGCCGGCGGCGCCGCCGCCAATTACTACTATATCAGGCATTTACAATATCTCCAAAAAGTCAGGATAGTACAAACAGATTTGTTTGCATCATCCTTACTCTGTCTTTTTTCTTCTAACCCGTTGCGGGCGTGCTGCTTCTTTATGTTCAGACATGCCTGCCGGTCTGCGTTTTGGTTTTACTGTTGCTTCCTTGTTGGCAGGTTTTTCATCCGTTCTGCGTTTTGCACGGCTCTCTGACTTCGCACTTAGGCTTCGTTTCGGTTTTACTTCCAGCTTGCTTTCCGTCTTCGGCTTTGCTTCTCTCTTTAATCCGCACGCGATCCGCAGGGCATCTATCTCTTCATTAAACAGTTCCCGGCAGTCGCCACGGCGCAGTCCGTCCAGGGTCAGGGTACCCATCTGCACCCGCCGCAGATAACGCACGGGGAAACCGATGTAATCGCACATGCGGCGCACCTGGCGGTTGCGGCCTTCATGGATCGTCACATTGAAACGGGTCAGGTTCTTTTCGTAATCATAACCGGTGAGGTCCACCATGGCCGGAGCCGTCATGCCGTCTTCCAGCTTCACGCCTACACGCAGCAGGTCCAGTTTCTCCTGAGGCACGATGCCTGGCACCGTCACTTCATACACTTTATTGACTTCATGGCTGGGATGGGTCATGGCCTGGGCCAGTTCTCCGTCGTTGGTCAGCAGCAGCAGGCCTTCCGTGTTGTAGTCCAGCCGCCCAACGGGATACACACGCTGGGGAATGTCTTTCACGTAATCAGCAATGGTTTTACGGCCTTCCGGGTCTTTCATGGTGGTCACCACGCCCCGGGGCTTGTAAAACAGCAAATAAGTTTTGCGCTCCCGGTGGATGGGATGGCCGTCCACCATGATGAAGGCATCGGGGCCTACCTTGGTCCCCAGTTCCTTCACTACTTTGCCGTTCACCTTTACACGCCCGGCCGTAATATATTCTTCTGCTTCCCGGCGGGAAGCTACGCCGGCCTGCGCCAGCACTTTCTGTAATCTTTCTTCCATTTAATAAGTTTCCTCGGCTCTTTAGCTTTTTGTAAAATGATTTTACTTTTTAAATAGGTGTCTCGCTCCGCGCCGCTTTCCTTCGTTGGCGCAGCAGTGTTTCTCAATTTTATTTCCTGCATTACCTCGCAGCTTCTTCTTTCAGAACAACAATACTTACCGCATCCTACTCCTGCGTTACAACTCCGTTATCTTCCGGAGCTGTCGCATCCGCACCGTCCAGCTCGCTATCTTCCAGTAACGACAACTGCTGCGGATGCCTTTCAGCATCCTCTGCCAGGATGTCCGGCATGGCAGGCAGGTCTTTCAGCGTCTTTAAGCCAAACACTTCCAAAAAACGTTTTGTAGTCTTATATAAAATCGGACGGCCTGCCGTTTCCTTGCGGCCGGCTTCCGCGATGAGCTCCCACTCTAATAATGTGTTCACCACGCCGTCCACCTTCACGCCGCGGATCGCTTCCATCTCCGCCCGGGTCACAGGCTGCCTATACGCGATGATGGCCAGCGTCTCCATGGAGGCGTTGGTCAGTTTCAATTCCTGGGTGTTGGCTAGCTGCAATATGGCTTCGTGATGGCACGCTTTGGTGCAAAGCTGCCAGCCTTCCGCCACTTCCCGCAGCTCCAGGCCGCGTCTTTCGGTTTTATATTCTTCCTGAAGCAGACCTAACAGTTCCCAGGTCTGGGGCTTCGTCATCCCCAACAGCTCCGCCAGCTGCGGAACCCCGAGAGGTTCCCCTGCCGCGAACAGCAGCGCTTCCAACTGGCCCAGCTTATACTCCTGCTGCATCCGGCTCCCCTCCTATCAGCACCGGCTCCGGCACGGTACGCAAAAATAAATAAATCGGCGCAAACGCCCCGCTCTGGCTGATGCGCACCACCTGTAACCGCAACAATTCCAGCACAGCTAAAAACGATGCTACCCGTTCACCGGCGCTGCCCGTCTTCACAAAGGCCTTCTCAAACTCAATGCCTTCCGGGTGATCGCCCAGCAGCCGGATGATGTCCTGCATCTTGGCGCCCACGTCATACTCCTGCCGGTCTACCACCGCAACCTGCCGGTGCAGCGGACTGGTGAGCCCCGCAAGAGCCAGCAGCAATTCACTGACCGGATAGTAATGCAGGTTCCGCAGCTTATTCTCCGCAAAAAACGGCTTGCGGACATGCTCCCGCGCCGCTTCCCCCTTCATCAGCTCCAGCTGCCTGGCCACCGCCTTGATGCAGCGGTATTCCACCAGCATCTGCACCAGCATCTCCCGGGGATCCGCCTCATCCTCTTCGTCCAGTTCGGACTTGGGCAGCAGCATGCGGGACTTGATCTGCAATAACAAAGAAGCCATCACCAGAAACTGGCTGGCCGCCTCCAGATCCAACTCTGTCAGGGAATGAAGGTACGCAATGTACTGGTCGGTGATGGAAACGATGGGGATATCATAGATATCCATCTTGTTCTTTTCAATTAAATGGATCAACAGGTCCAGGGGCCCTTCAAAATCCAGGACCCGGACCACCGGATCAGCCATGCGCTGCACCTCTGAAATGTAAAATCGAAAGCGAACTGCCGCGGCTGCGATTACTCTGCCTGCATGGGATTCCTTTCACTGCCACAGTGATTCTTCGTCGGGAACTTTCCTATAAGTCAAGCAAATCGCAAAACAATTTTAAAAAATAATTCTGGAAACCGCGTAGCAAAGCTGCAGGTACCAGGACGACAACGGCCCGATGATCAAGTTGGAAATGCCGCTGTACACAATGATGATCAGCACGATGAAGCCATACTGCCCCACAAAGTTTTCATATTTATACGCGGTCTCGTAATCCAAAAAAGTCTCCAGGATCTTGGAACCGTCCAGGGGCGGAATCGGGATCAAATTGAAGAAAGCGAACCAGACGTTGTACAGCATCAGCCAGTACAGGAACTGGTTCACCCAGCTGCTGGACCCGCCGCCCAGGCTGCCCCGGGCCGTCATGATCAGCACCGCCACAAAGCACAGGAATAAATTAGATAACGGGCCCGCCGCGGAAACCTTTAACTGACCGGAACGGTAGTCCTTATAATAGCGGGGATCGATTTGCACCGGCTTGGCCCAGCCGAAACCGCAGAGCACCAGCATCAGGGTACCGATAATGTCCAGATGGGCCAGCGGGTTCAGGGTGAGCCGTCCCTGCAGGCCGGGCGTGGGATCCCCCAGGCTGTCGGACACGCAGGCGTGGGCGTATTCGTGAATCGTCAGCGCGATGAGCAGCGCCGGAGCGCGAAATAATAGTGTAGAAAAGTCTAACAAGAGTGTACCCTCCGTTTGTTTAATATAATAATGTAAAATCTAATGCACACACATAACCAATTTATTATAGCGTAAATATAAGAGGTTGTCTATTAAGATATGTAAAATTACTATGAAAAAGCAGCGGGAAAGGCATCGCAAAACCGTGAGCGTTTGCATTGCCTTTCCTGCTGCTGTTTTTATATTATAATTTTACCTTCCCACCTTCATCTGCTTCTTATGCGCATACATCGCCTCATCCGCCCGCTTGAACACCGCGTCCGGATCCGTGTCGGACGGCTGGCAAATGCCCAGGCCCCGGGCCACGGAAACCCGCTTCCAGGGATCCTTCTCACTCCGGGTCTCCGCCATACGCTGTTCCATTTCCTGCAGCAGTTCCTCCGCACAATCGTAATCGTGGTTTTCCAGCAGCACCAGGAACTCATCCCCGCCGATGCGGTACACCGGGCTGTGCCGGAACACCTGGCAGATGACCTGCGAACAGTTCAGCAGATACACATCGCCCTTCTCATGGCCGTAATTATCATTCATCTTCTTCAGGTCGTTGATGTCCAGCATCAGCAGCGCATACTTGGCTCCCCCGTCCTGCATCTCCCGTTTCAGCCGGTCCTTTTCCATCTCATAGGCCGCCTTGTTCTTCACATGGGTCAGAGAATCCTGATACGCCTTGTTCTGCATGCCCGCGATGTAATCCTTCTGCCGTTCCATGGCAATGGCAAAGCTTCTTGCCAACACGCCCACCTCGTCATCCCCGGGTTCCGGCAGCTCCACATCCAGGTTGCCGGCGGCCAGTTCATCCGCCGCATAGGTCAGCTGCTTCAGGGGGCCGGTGATCCGGTGTGAAATCAGATAGGTTATCAGGGCAGCCAGAAAAGCAAGGGACACGGTGATCAGCACGATGCCCTGCAGCAGCATGCGCTGCGGCTCGTTGATCTCCTCCGTGTCTGCAGTCAGCGTAAGCACCATGCCGTTCTGCAGGAACTTGAACGACAGCGTCTTTTCCTTGCCGTTGGACGTGTACGAATAGGTCTGCTTCAGGTTATCGCTGATGGAAAACCGCATATCATCCACCACCGCCTGCAGGTCCGGACTGTAATCCGAAATCAGCGTCCCGGGAGCATACTGAGGCGAATAGTACACCTCCCCCTTGCTGGAAAGCAGGCTGGTAACGCTGGACTTGTACGGGCTGATGCGGCTGATATCATCAATGACCGCATTAAAATCCACGTCCATGCCGGCCACGCCGATGAAATGCCCATCCTTGTACAGCGGCGCCACATAGGATATCATGTAAATATTCACATTTTTATTAAAGTACGGTTTCAGCCATATGGCCTTTCCTTCTTCTTTGGGCTGGTAAAACCATCCCACATGTTCCGTATCGGTGGGATCGTACTTGGAAACATCGGTGGATGCTTCCTTTGCAAAACTGTCACTGAGGTTCCGTCTGGTGTAAAAGAACCCGGCTTTCTGATCGTCAGCCGTCGCACCGGGGGCCAGGCGCATAAAATACGTGCGGATATCCACGGTGTTCTTCACAACATCAGACATGAACGCTTCCATGTCCCCCATATACGCGTCAAGGAACGCTTCATCCATCAGGCTGGCCGACGACGGCAGACGCTTCATCGCCTCACGGGAATAGATGCTGACGGCATCATTGACACTGGAAAACTGCCGGTTCAGCGAATCCGCTTCCTGGCGGCAGGTCATGCTCATGATCTGGTCGGAATCCGCCTTCTGGAAGTACGAGATATACCAGTAGGCCATGCAGCCTACCAGACAGGTGCTGAGAAAGATGCAGCACAAAATCAGGAAGGTGAATTTTTTCTGTATGGAATTCGGGCTTAAAAAAGAATTTTTATTCATGCCAACAGCTCCGGATACTAAATCTTTATCTATTTATTATAGTGAATTGCGCGGAGAAAAGCAAATCTTTTCCGTTTTTCCTATTTTAAATTCTGAACGGATCATTCTCCCTTTCCTGCATTTTTTGTCACCATGTTATAAGTTATGCTTTCCTCTTTCTTTTCCCGTAATTTATGCGCCTCACATAATTTTCTTCTCTCGCATTTTATGATATAATAATTGTATTCCCCTGAACATAAACTTCAGATCAAACCACAGTTCCTCTTACAAAAAGATCCTCATACAATACATGCAAGGAGTGTGACATACCATGCCATCACGTCAGGACATCACCCATTTCAGCCAGCATCTCTGGCGTAACATGAATATCCGCATCTACGGGGGCGCAGGCTGGCCGCTGCTGGTCTTCCCCACCCAGGACGCCATGTGCGACAACTACGAGAACTTCGGGATGATCGATGAGCTGGCGGAATACATTGACAAGGGCCAGCTGCAGCTGTTCTGCGTGGACACCGTGGACTGGGAAAGCTGGTCCAACAACTATGGCGACAAAGTGCTGCGGGCGGAATTCCAGGAAAACTATTACCGCTACATCGTGGAGGAAGTGGTCCCCCTGATCCACGAGTACAACCACTCGGACCGGCGGCCTCTCACCACGGGCTGCAGCATGGGGGCCACCCACGCCGCCATCGTCTTCCTGCGCCGGCCTGATCTCTTTGAAGGCGTCATCGCTTTTTCCGGTTGTTACGACGCCCATTACTTCTTCGGCGCCTGGATGAACAACACCCTTTACGACAACTCCCCGGCCACCTTCCTGCCCAACCTGCCGGCGGGCCATCCCTATATCCGCGAGTACAACCAGCGTGTCATCATCTTCTGCGTGGGCCAGGGGGCCTGGGAAGACGAAGGCATCCGCACCACACGCATTATGGACGAAGCCTTCCGGGCCAAGGGCATCGCCGCCTGGTGCGACTTCTGGGGTTTCGACGTGAACCACGACTGGCCCTGGTGGAAGAAAATGTACCAGTACTTCCTGCCCCACGTGCTGAACCACTGCCGCAATCACGGGCTGGAAGAGTAATTTAGCAGCCACTTCGCGGCTTCCCTGCGTGGCGCGTGCAGCACATGCAGGCGAAGCAATTCTATTGGCGGCAAGACCGCCCGAAAGGAAATCACTACATGAACTTTATTTTTATCTCCCCGCAGTTTCCCCGCACCTACTGGAACTGGTGCGACCGGCTGAAAAAGAACGGGGCCAACGTGCTGGGCATCGGCGACACGCCCTACGATGAGCTGCAGCCGGAATTGAAACAATGCCTCACCGAGTATTACAAAGTGGGAACCCTGGAGGACTATGACCAGGTCTTCCGGGCCGTGGCCTTCTTCAGTTTCAAATACGGCAAGATCCACTGGCTGGAATCCAACAACGAATACTGGCTGGAGCACGATGCCATGCTGCGCACGGACTTCAATATTTTGTCCGGTCCGGACATCGACGAGATCGAAGCCTACCGCAGCAAGTCCGCCATGAAGCCCTACTACGCCAGGGCCAAAGTGCCTACGGCGCGGCAGGCCCCGGTCACCACACTGGAAGAAGCGGAAGCCTTCATTAAAAAAGTTGGTTACCCGGTCATCGTGAAACCGGAGTACGGTGTGGGCGCGGCAGCCACCTGGCGTCTGGAAAACGAAGAGGACCTGGCTGCCTTCTTCGCCGAAAAGCCGGAAGATTCCTATGTAATGGAAGAATATGTGTCCGGCTGGATCTGCTCCTACGATGCCATCGTGGATTCCCACAGTGACGTGCTGTTTGAGTCCATGAGCATCTCCCCGCCCATCATGGATATCGTGAACGACCAGACAGAGCTGGTCTTCTACGTGCCGCCTTCCGTGGAACCCCAGCTGCAGGAGCGTGGTCGCGCCACAGTAAAATCCTTTGGCGTGAAGAGCCGCTTTGTGCACATGGAATTTTTTAAACTGACAAAAGCCAAAAAGGGCTTGGGAAAAGTCGGCGACTTCGTGGGACTGGAAGTGAACATGCGTCCCGGCGGCGGCTACATGCCGGACATGATGGACTTCGCCCACTCCACCGACGTGTACCAGCTCTGGGCGGACATGATCACCTTTGACGAGCGGCGCCTGCCGGAGCATCCGGACCAGCAGTACTGCGTCTTCTTCGGACAGCGGGACCGGTTTACGTATGCGCACAGCAGAGAAGAAATTCTGGCCAGGTACGGCGACCGGATCAAAATGTGTGAGCGGATGCCGGAGATCCTTTCCGGGGCCATGGGCAACCAGATGTACACGGCGATTCTGCCCACGAAGGAAGCCATGGACGAGTTCGTAGCATATGTGGGCGCCAAGGACGAAATCGATTACGACGGGGCCTATGAACAAGAAGAGTGTCATCAAGCAGACTGAGCCGATAAAACAAAATTCAAATCGCTTCCACCCCTTCAAGGGGTGGTTCGCTTAGCCCTATAAGGGCCCAACACAGGCCAGCGCCTAAATGACGCTGGCTTTCACTTTGTTCAAGCCGTCGTGGTATGACTACTGGCCACCCTTAAAAGGATCTTCATA